>JAZNLE010000001.1:0-4111 GCA_045578885.1 Acutalibacteraceae bacterium
ATCTTTAGCTCTTGCGCGTCAGGTGGCTATGTATATAGCACGCGAAATGACCGACCTTTCATTTAAACAAATTGGCGAATCCTTTGGAAAAGACCATACAACCGTTTTACACAATGTAAACAAAATTGAAAATTTCTTAAAAGACAAGCCTTATCAGAAAGAATTGGTTGAAGATATAATCAAAAATCTTCGCTCTTCAAACCAGACAGTTTATTAACATATTAACCTTTATAAACTAAAAAGTTGTAAACATATAGGTTGATAATTAAAAATTATTCAATTTATAAAGTTTTTATATACTTTTCTATCAACCGCCGAATTTCGCTCTATTAAAGCTTTTTAGATACTTTTACACACTTTCCACCGATTATAATATGACTGTTATTTTATGATTATTTTTAAGGAGACAAAAAATGATTTTTTCAGTTGAGAGAACAAAATTACTCGAAGCAGTGCTTAAACTTCAAAGTGTAGTTGCTTCAAAAACTTCAATGCCTGTACTTGAGGGTATTCTCATTTCGGCTGAACAGGGAAAAATAACCCTCGTAGCATACAATCTTGAAATGGGAATGAAGAAAGAAATCTATGCTAAATGCGAAGAAGAGGGAGATATTGTAATCAATGCCCGTCTTCTTGCAGAAATTTTGAGAAAAATGAATGGACTTCAGGTTGAAATTTCGGCTGACGACCGTCTTAACTGTAATATTAAGAGTAATGAAGCTACTTTTGATATTATGGGTATGGCTGCTACCGATTTTCCCGAAATTCCGACAGTTAACGAAGCTAATTCTTTCTTTTTAGAAGCAAAAGTTTTAAATCAACTTAAAAAAGGTACTTCTTTTGCAGCTGCTCAGACCGAGGGAAGCAAACCTATTCTTACAGGTATAAATATTTCCCTTTTTGATGGATTTATTCAATTCGTTGCTATCGACGGCTACCGTTTGGCTATTAAAAAAGAAAAAATAAATGTCCAAAAAGAAATGGAATTTACAGTTACCAGCAAAGCTGTGAACGAAGCAGTAAAGCTTATTGAAGACGAAAATGAAGAAATCAACATAAATGTGGGCGACAGACTTATAAGTTTCAATATAAATGGATACAACTTTATTTCCCGTTTGCTTGAAGGTGATTTTGTAAATTATCAAAAAACTCTTCCTTCTTCTTACAAGCAAAAGGTTTGTGTAAATACCCGCGATTTAATAAATACAATCGAGCGTGTATCACTTCTTATAAGCGAATCTTTTACAACTCCTGTAAGGTGCTATTTTAACGAACTTAATGTAGTATTCACCTGCGCAACTTCTCAAGGTAGAGCTACCGAAACCTTTAATACAAAATTAGAGGGCGAAAATTTTGAAATAGGTCTTAATAATCATTATTTGCTTGATGCACTAAAGGCTATTGAAGACGAAAATGTAAATATTCTCTTTAATGGCTCGAATGCAGGCGTACTTATAACCCCTGTTGAAAGTGATAACTTCAAATATATGATAATGCCTATGAGGTTGAAATAATGGAAAGTAACAAAATTTCGATAAAAGAGGATTTTATCCGTCTTGATAGCGCGATGAAACTCGGGGATATGGTTGTAACAGGCGGTCACGCTAAAATAGTTATTCAAGAGGGCGAAGTTAAGGTTAACGGCGAAGTTTGTATTATGAGAGGTAAAAAGCTTCACAGAGGCGATAAAATCGAATTTGACGGCATTACGGTCGAAATAATATGATAGTTTTAAATTTGGAATGTAAAAACTTCCGTAATTTAGAAGATATTAAGATTTCGCCTTGCGAAAATATGAATGTTATCTGCGGTGAAAATGCCCAAGGTAAAACAAATTTAATTGAGGCTATCTGGCTTTTCACAGGAGCTAAAAGTTTTCGAAATTCAAAAGATAATGTATTTTTGAAATTTGGTGCTGAAAAGTCGGTTTGCTCACTTGATTTTAAGAGTGAGGGAATAGAAAATAACGCAAAAATAGAAATTACCGACAAAAGAACGGCAATTTTTAATGGAAATAAGTTAAAATCTGCATCTTCTTTAGCAGGAAAATTCAATGCGGTTGTATTTTCTCCTCTTGATTTGAATTTAGTGTCGGGAGGACCGAGTGAAAGAAGAAAATTTTTAGACCTGAGCATTGGTCAGATTTATCCCTCTTTTATAAACATTCTCAAAAGTTATATAAGAGCCGTGACACAGCGAAACAAAATTATAAAGGATTATAAATACGATTCGACTGTTTCGGTTATGCTTGATGTTTTTGAAGAAGAAATTGCAGTAAACGGCAGAAAGATAATTGAATTTCGCAAAAGATACATTGAAATACTTAATGAATTTTTACCGAATATTTATGATGGTATTTCCGCGGGAAAAGAGGTTCTTCAAACCGCGTATATATGCAAATCGGGTGAAAATCTTTTGGAAGAACTGCGTAATAGCCGAAAAGAAGATATGTATTCGGGTGTAACAACTGTCGGTCCTCACAGAGATGATCTTGATTTTAAGATAAACAGTCTATCTGTTAAAAGCTTTGGCTCGCAAGGTCAAAAGCGCAGTGTAGCTTTGGCAGTAAAGCTCGCTGAAGCCGAGGTTATAAAGCAAAAAACTGGCGAATGTCCTGTAATTTTACTTGACGATGTTATGAGTGAGCTTGACAAAACCCGACAAAATTTTGTGCTTAATCACATTGAGGGAATGCAATCATTCCTTACCTGCTGTGACGAAAGTAATATCGAAAATCTGCAAAACGGAAAGGTTTTCAGAATAAGAAACGGCGGTGTGGTTTAGTGTATATACATCTCGGCGGTGAATATGTGGTAGCTGAAGACGAAATTATTGGGATTTTCGATTTGGAAAATACCACACTTTCAAAACATACAAGAAATTTTTTAACAGTTAGTGAGAAAAGAAAAGAAGTAATAAATGTTTCTTATGAATTACCGAAATCTTTTGTTCTTACTTCAAAAAATCAAAAAAATAAGGTTTATATATCACAAATTTCCCCAACAACGCTTAATCGGCGCCATGGGATAATTGTAAAATAATTTCTAACTGAAAGGAAAGAATTATGAGTAACGAAATTACAACACCTGTAAGGGAGAGTTATGACGAAAATTCCATACAGGTACTTGAAGGGCTTGAAGCGGTGCGTAAGCGCCCCGGTATGTACATTGGTTCTACGGGCGAGCGCGGTTTACACCATTTGGTGTATGAAATTGTGGATAATTCTATCGACGAAGCATTAGCAGGTTATTGCGACAAGATTACTGTTGAGCTTTTGGACGATGGAATTATAAAGGTAAGCGATAACGGACGCGGTATTCCTGTTGGTATCAACCCACAAAAAGGTATTCCGACTGTTACCGTTGTTTTCACAATTTTGCACGCAGGCGGTAAGTTCGGCGGAAGCGGTTACAAGGTGTCAGGCGGTCTTCACGGCGTTGGCGCCTCAGTAGTTAATGCACTTTCAAGCTGGCTTGAGGTTGAAGTATGCAACGGCGAGAATATTTATAAACAAAGATATGAGAAAGGTAATATTGCAACCGAGCTTGAAATTATCGGTAAAACCGATAAAACAGGTACAGCCGTTACCTTTAAACCCGACCCTGATATCTTTACCGATACCATAAGATATGATTTTGATATTCTTTTGCAGCGCCTTCGCGAACAAGCATTCCTTAATGCAGGTATACGTGTGGTTCTTGTTGATAAAAGAACAGATGCAGATATCCCCGACAGAACAGAAGATTTGCACTTTGAGGGCGGTATAAAGTCTTATGTTGAATACTTACTCGAAAAGAGTAAAAAAGACCGTCTTAACAATGATGTAATCTATTTAAGCGGCTCTTCGGGCGACTCTATGGCAGAGATTGCACTTTTGTGGTCAACCGCTTATGACACAAAGGTTATGTCCTTTGCTAATACTATTCATACTATCGATGGTGGTACTCACGAATCTTCCTTTAAGACAAGCCTTGCGCGTGTTGTTAATAAATACGGCAGAAACTTCAAATTCCTTAAAGACGCTGATAATAACCTTAAGGGTGAGGATATTTCCGAAGGTCTTATTGCGGTGGTTTCGGTTAAGCTTACTGATGCGCAGTTTGAAAGCCAG
>JAZNLE010000002.1:0-3960 GCA_045578885.1 Acutalibacteraceae bacterium
GCTTCATCTGTAACATTATTACCACTCGAATTAATCCAACCAAGTGGAAAATATTTCACCTTATTTGCAATTTCAGCAGCATCTATTGAATCGATAACAACTGTATATGGTGAATTTGAAACACGTTTGAAGTACATAACCTTACCAGACTCGCCTTTTAAAGCTCTTTCAACAGCCATAACACCGATTTGCTCAGCCTCTTCAATATCTGTTTTTGAGCTTAAGTGCGAAGAACAACGCTGCATAACATTGAGTTCGATTGAACGCACCTTGCAACCGATTTTTTCGGTTATAAGATTTTCTAAAAGTTTTCCTATACCCGAAAGATATTCGTGGCCGAAGTTGTCAACCTTACCTGAGCGGTAGTTCGCATCGTCAAGCTTGATACCCTCTGAAACGGCGATGATAACCGAATTTCTAATTTCTAACTGCGCGCTTACATCATTTAAGAACTTTTCGGCAGTAAACTCGCCCTCGGGTAAGTAGATAAGGTGGGGTGCGGTTTCACCGTTGGCATGAAGCACACCGCTTGATGCGGTAAGCCAACCTGCGTGTCTGCCCATAATTTCCACAACTGTAACTGATTTAAGGTCATAAACCGCGCTGTCACGGACGATTTCCTGCAAGGTTGTGGCAAGATATTTCGCTGCCGAGCCAAAGCCTGGGGTGTGGTCGGTGTAGCATAAATCGTTGTCGATGGTCTTTGGAATGCCGATAACCTTGATATCAATTCCGCTTTCTATAGTATATTTCGAAAGCTTGTCGGTGGTGTCCATCGAATCATTACCGCCTATGTAGAAAAACGCGCCGATATTATGCTTTTTAAAACATTTTACAATTTTTTCATAAACTGCAGAGTCCTTGTCGGGAGAGGGCATTTTATATCTGCAAGAGCCCAAAACTGTTGAGGGTGTGGTTTTTATAAGCTCGATATCCTCTTGCGACTTGATAATGGAATTGAGTTCTACAAGATTCTCGTTAATAACGCCCTCAATACCGTTTAAGGAGCCGTATATTTTATCAATTTGAGTGCTTTCGAGTGCCTCTTCAAAGACACCCATAAGCGAAGCGTTGATAGCGACGGTAGGACCGCCCGACTGTGCAACCGCAATATTCATAACTTGTTTTCCTCCAAAATAGATACTATTAGTATAATAACATTTTTTTAGTCAAAAATCTACATATTTTTTAATTTTATATGCTAACCTTATAAACATATCGTAGGGGAGGGGTTCCATCCCCTCCCGTTAATATTTTATGTAATTATGCGGGAGGGCGCGGAGACCCTCCCCTACAAGCAGGCTATATATTTATACGGCATTTTGTTCTTGTATTTTATATTTATATATAGTATAATATTATATTAGATTGGAGTGGTATATCTTGTTAGGAGAATTGATATCAGGAAATATTGGTTTTACTGATGCTATTGTATATATTTTATCGACCTTGGCGGTTGTTTTTCTCACCTTGCCGATACACGAATTTGCCCACGCTTTTACTGCGGACAGGCTCGGTGACCCGACACCGCGATATCAGGGAAGACTGACGGTTAATCCCTTTGCGCATATTGATTATGTGGGTTCGCTTTGCATTCTGCTTTTCGGCTTTGGTTGGGCAAGGCCTGTGCAGGTTAATAATTTTAACTTCAAAAAGCCCAAAATTGGCATGGCGCTTGTCGCTTTGGCAGGACCTGTTTCAAACCTTATCGTTGCGTTTGTTTCACTGCTTCTTGGCAACCTGATTTTAAGCTTTAATCCGACTTTGGTTTTATATTATTTGGTATCGTTCTTTTATTTTGTAGCGAGAATAAATGTTTATCTTGCGGTGTTTAATTTGATACCGATTCCGCCGCTTGACGGCTCGCGCATATTGTCTGTTATTTTGCCTGACAGATATTACTACAAGTTGATGCGTTATGAGAGATATATTTACTACGGTTTATTGGCGCTTTTGGTTTTTGGTGTGCTTGATATTCCGCTTGCGAATATTTCGGGCACTATATTGTCGCTTTTGCAAAGCGTGGCGTCATTACCGTTTATGATTTTGAGGTAAGTAATGGAGAATACATTAAATTATAAATTAGAGGGCTTTGAAGGTCCGCTTGATTTATTACTGCAACTGATTGCACGGAATAAATATAATATTTACGATATTCCGCTTTTGGAACTTATCGAGCAGTATTTAGAGCAGATAAAAAGCTTCGAGCAGGAAGAAATGGAAATTTCGAGTGACTTTCTCGAGATGGCATCGCGTTTATTGTATATAAAGACAGTGAGTTTACTTCCTAAGCACGACGAGGTTGTAAAACTTAAGGAAGAGCTTACGGGAGAGCTGCTCGAATATTTGGTTTGTCAGCAGATGGCGGCAAAGTTTGCCACAATGCAGAGCGGTTTTGATATGTTTGTCCGCAAACCGACTGAATATGAGTTTGACAAAACTTATGAGCTTATTCACCCTAAGAATGTTATGTTTGAAAGTTATATAGCCGCAGTCGGCAGGGGACAAAGGCGCTTGCCTCCCTCTACTGCGCCATTTACTAAAATTGTTGCTAAAAAGATTGTTTCGGTTTCGACTAAGATTGTTTTTGTTATCCGTAATCTTTGGAAAGGCGGAAAACAAAAGCTTTCCGACCTTTACAAAACTGCGGGGAGTCGTTCTGAAATGGTGGCTACCTTTTTGGCGGTGCTTGAACTTTGTAAAGCAAACCGCGTCAGAGTAGACGGAGACGGCGAAACTCAGGAAATCACATTGATTAAGGGGCATAAGAAAAATGACAACTAAAGAACTTATAAAAGCCTTTGAAGCGGTGCTTTTTGCAAGCGGTGAGCCGTTGTCGATCGACCGCTTTACACAGGTTTTTGAAATAACACCCGAAAAGACTGTTGAAATTATGGATGCGTTGGCAAAACGCTATGAAGAAATTGACAGCGGTCTTAAATTGGTGCGAATGGAAAACACCTATCAGATTGCAACTAAAAACGAATATGTAGATTATATAAAGAAGGCTTTTGACATCAGAAGAAAAACACCTTTGTCTTCTGCCGCGCTTGAGGTTTTGGCGGTCGTGGCTTACAATCAGCCTGTCACCAAATCGTTTATTGAGCAGGTGCGCGGTGTTGACTGCTCGGGTGTTGTGACAACCCTTATTGAAAAAGGGCTCGTTGAAGAAAGGGGAAGACTTGAACTCCCTGGCAAGCCTTTGCTTTACGGTACTACGAAGAATTTCTTGCGTTGCTTCGGTCTTGGCGATTTGGGCGATTTGCCGCCTCTTCCAAAGGACCAGAACGGCGAAGATGTTAACGATTTGGGCGAACAGCTGACACTTGACGAATAGTTTTTAAATTTTGTTTAAAAATATTTGTAGGAGTGCTTTAATTGTTTGTTTTGTATATTTTACTCGCGTTGATTTTGCTTTTAGGGATTGCGCTTTGCTTGACTTTAAAGGTTGAGATTAAGTTTGAAAATGACTTTTTTATTAAAGTGAAATTTTTAAATTTTACCCTCTATCCTCAAAATAAAAAGCCAAAGAAAAAATCTGAAAATCCCAAAAAGCCGTCAACACAAAGTTCAAAGCCGAAAGAAAAAAACTTATTTGAAAAGCTTGTGGACAAAAAAGGCTTTAAAGGAACGATAAGTGAGCTTTTTGCCTTTTTTAAAGCGGTGGTTTTACCGCTTAAAAAGGTTTTAAAAAAGCTTAAATTCAGGAAAATTGATGTAGGATTATCGGTTGTGGGTAGTGATGCCGCGCAGACCGCTATCGATTACGGTATTGTTTGTTCAGTAGTTTATCCCGTGCTTTCGGTTTTTGGGAGTATAGCCAATGCGAAGTATAAAAAAATTGATATAAGAAGCGATTTTGAGGGCAAAAAGTCAAGCTTTGGCTTTTCGCTTTGTGTTAAAGCTTCGGTGATTTTCGTCCTGATTTTCGGCTACAAAATATTTAATGAATATAAAAAA
>JAZNLE010000003.1:0-19153 GCA_045578885.1 Acutalibacteraceae bacterium
ACCGCCAAAGCGGTATTCCGCAGATGCGCATAGCTGACCTTTTTGCCGATAAGCAGGTGCTTATAGATGCAAAAAAGCAGGCGCAAAAGCTTTTGGAAACTGACCCGCAGTTGAAACTTGCCGAAAATGCAAATTTAAGACAGGAAGTAATTGATTTATATAGGAAATTAAAATAAGTTTTGGAAAGTAAAAGGAGTAAAAATGAATAGTTCAAAAGGTGTTATTTATATATTGAAAAATCCGTCTTTCCCGGATTATATAAAAATAGGTTATGCCGATGATATTGATAATCGTTTAAAACAATTAAATAATAGTGAATGTACACCATTTGCTTTTCGTGTATATGCTACTTATGAAGTGGATTCTCGATTGTCTGATTTAAAAATTCACGCTATTATAGATAAACTTAATCCAGATTTGCGTTCTATTGATAATTGTAACGGAAAAAAGAGAGTAAGAGAATTTTATGCAATGACAGCGGAAGATGCATATTTAATATTAGAGGCTATTGCTGAAATTCATAATTGCACTGACAGATTGAAACTTTGGGAGTTAAATGAAGAACAGCAAAGAGATGAACAAATTGCTGAAGAAGTAAATATTGAAAAAAAGGACAAGAGATCAGTTTGGACTTTTGATGATTGGCAAATTCCTGATGGTGCAGAATTAGTTTACATAAAAGACCCTGATATTAAATGTCGCGTAATAAATCGAAGAAAAATAGAATACAATGGTGAAGTTTTATATATGACAACCTGTGCAAGAAAAATTGCAAATAACAATTCGATTGTTCATGGACCTGGCTTTTTCGCGAGAAATTTTAAATATAACAATGAATTGATAGAGGATATAGTAAAGAGATTACAAGAATAAAGGTCTTAATATAGAAATATTATTACATAAAAAAGAGAACGGAGTTTTCCGTTCTCTTTTGTCTTTTATTCACCTGTAAAATCTCTGTCAAATGTTATAACACAACAGAATGTCGGGTTGATAAGCTTTGCGATTTCGGAGATTTTCTTATTTAGTTCCTTTTCGCCAAGTTTACAGCTTGAGGGTATCACGACATCAAAAATCAAATTAGTTCTTTGTTCACATTCGGGAGTCATACGAAAATCGTGAAGTGTCAGGTTTTCGTCGATGATTTTAATACCGCGCGAAAGTTCGGCTTTGGTGTGGTTGACCGCTTCGTCATTGATATCAATCGGATCCATATGTATTACAAGCTGAATGTCAAGCTTTTCATTTATAAGCTTTTCGCAAAGGTCGATTTGCTCGTGACATTTGACGATATCGATATCTTGCGGCACTTCAACATGAACCGATGCAAACTGCCGCCCTGGGCCGTAGTTATGGACTATAAGGTCGTGAATGCCGACAAACTCGCTGAAAGACAAAATTGTGTTTTTAATATCTTCGATAAGCTGTTTTTCGGGCGGTGTGCCTAGGATACTGTTAAGTGTCACTTTAGCGGTGTTAATGCCCGAAATGAGAATAAATACCGCAACGCCGATACCCATAATTGCGTCGAGATTAAAGGGCAGTTCGAAATAATATGAAACGACTGCCGAAATCAAGATAACTGCGGTGGCAATCATATCGTTAAGAGAATCCTGCGCGGTGGCTATTAGCGATTCGGAATCAATCTTTTTACCGAGTTTGCGGTTAAATAGGAACATCCAGAATTTAACGAGAATTGAAACTGCCAAAATCACTAATGCCCAAATTGAATAGGTAGGCGCAGGCGCGTTTGTAATAAGCGCAGTGACTGAAGATTTCGCAAGCTCGAAGCCAACAAGAAGTATCAGCACCGACACGATAAACGCTGACATATATTCCATTCTTCCGTGGCCGAAGGGGTGGTCACTGTCGGCAGGCTTGTTTGAGAGCTTGAAGCCGACCATTGTTATAACCGAAGAACCCATATCTGAAAGATTGTTAAGACCGTCAGCTGTTATGGAAATACTGCCTGTGATAGAGCCTATCATAATTTTGAGAATACACAAAAACAGGTTGCAGGCAATACCCGTAATACTTCCGAGATTGCCGTAGGAAGCGCGAACCGAATTATTTCTAATATCTTCGGGGTTTTTGACAAAAAGTTTTACTAAAAGCTCGGTCATTATAACTTTGCTCCTTTAGAACCCTTTGAGCCGAAAGAAACACCTGAGAGAATGTTGGTATCAATAGTGTAGGTTATGTTATCGCGCACGCGCGCACGCTTGAAAGCAAGGTTAATAAGACGGTCGATAAGCTCGGAGTATTTAACACCTGTAGCTTCCCACAAATAAAAGGCGAGAGAACCTGGGATGGTGTTGATTTCGTTAGCGTAAACGGTATCGCCGTCTATCATAAAGTCAATACGGACAACGCCGTTAGCACCGATAGCCTTAAACACTTTACAAGCAAGGTCGCGGATTTCTTTTTCTTTTTCTTCGGTAAGGTCGGCAGGGATTTTTCTACCCAAGGAAGCCATACCCTTAGAGCCACCCTCTTGCTTGCCACCGCCTAAATATTTATCCTCATAGGACAAAATTTCGTCATTAGCGATAGGTTCTTCGCAAACGCTGGATTCACATTCGTCGCTGTCACCCACAACTGAGCAGTTGATTTCGCGAAGATTTGTGATAGCGTGCTCAACTAAAACGCGGTCGGTGAAAGAGAAGGCAAGCATCATAGCGTTATCAAGCTCGGCTTCGGTGTTTACTTTGGTGATACCAACGCTTGAACCCAAGTTTACAGGCTTTACAATAAGCGGGAAGCCAATTTTTTTCTTGATGTTTTTGGTTGCTGATTGTTTATCAGCTACATATTCCTTTGCATAAACACAAATACAGTCGAGAACAGGAAGACCTGTATTTTTAAGTACATCTTTAAATACAGCCTTATCCATACCAACAGCCGAAGAAACGATATCACAGCCGACATAGGCGACATTCAAAAACTCAAAAAGTCCCTGAACGGTGCCGTCTTCACAGTTGGTACCGTGAACAACAGGGAAAGCAACATCGATAGCAATATCTTTTTTCTTGCCGAAGAGTTTGTTTTCTTTTGACTTTAGGAGAACCTTGTCGTCTTCTCTTGTAAGATAAACCTTACGGCATTTCTTTAACAGCTCGGGAAGATTGCGGTAGTTTTCGATTTCGAACAAATCGTCACCTGTGAACATTTCGCCGTTTTTGGTGACATAAATGGGGGTGACATCATATTTTTGGCGGTTGACGGCTCTCATTGCCTGAACTGCCGAGATTATTGAAACCTCGTGCTCTACCGAACGGCAACCGTAAACAAAAGCAACATTGATTTTCATAAATACTCTCCTTAGTATAGATAATTATCGGGTAGGTCGTTTTCGAACAAAACGACGGTGTTACTGTCTGCAAACTGGGAATAGAGATTCATAGCGTCCTTAAAGCTTGGAACGACATATAAATTAAGTGAATTGAAGTCGCTGTCGTGAACGGCATCCTGCATAGGCTTCGAACGGTTAGTACCGACGAGGATTATAACATCGCAGTTTTTGGCGGCTTCTTTACCTAAAGCATAGTTGCATTCATATTCCTTTTCGCCGAGTTCTACAAGACCTGGGGTTACGATAACCTTTTTCATTCCGTCGAACGAGCCCAAAACTCTGACGGCTTCCAAGCAACCCTCGGGGTTGGAGTTGTAGGCATCGTCAATAAGAATCGAGCCGTTTGTAAAGGGCTTCATTTCGAGGCGGTGCTCGGTGGGTTTTAAGGATGCTACTGCATACTGCAAATCTGAAACGGGAACGCCTAGGGTATATGCGAGCGACACCGCGCCGATAATATTAATAATACTGTGAAGACCTAAAAGCTTGGTGGTGAATTTCACATTTTTACCGCCTAATTTGACAGTGAACTCCGAACCGTTTCTGCCGTAGGACAGCTTTTCCCCGCAGAAGTCGAACTTTTTATTTGTACCGTAGGTGACGAAGCCTTCGCCGATGCGGCTTGCGATTTCTTTGCTGTCGCCGTTTACAAAGACCGCACCGCCGTTTGTTTTGACGGCGTCTGCTAATTCAAATTTGGTGGCGAATACATTGTCGACAGTTTTAAAGGTTTCGAGGTGCTGAGGGCCTACCGAAGTGATAAGTCCGTATTTGGGGCTTGCAATATCGCAAATTTCTTTAATGTCACCAACATTTTTTGCGCCCATCTCACAAATGAAAATCTGTGTCTGGGGTTTTAACATTGTGCGGACAGTTCTAACGACACCCATCGGTGTATTATAGCTGTGAGGGGTGCAGACAACATTATATTTTTCACTCAAAATTCGGGTTAAAATAAATTTTGTTGTAGTTTTGCCGTAGCTTCCTGTGATACCGATTATTGTAAGGTCGGGACGGGAAGCGAGGATTTTCTTAGCATCGTCAACATAATACCTCGAAATACGCATTTCTATCGGGAGAGTGATGACCCACAATGCGAATGTCAAAAGCGGTGTTACATAACATCCGAGTAGGCAAACTGTTGTCGCAAATCTGCCAATAATCGTTGCGGGGGAGAGAATATAAAGCGTGATAAGTATAGCGAAAAGTAAGATTGATGTAAGATAGATGCGCTTTATACGGTCGGTAAAGACAAGTGGCTTTATTGACTGCTTTTGAATTTTGCGCGATTTTTTTAAGTTCTTTAAAAGGAAAATCAAAGCCACAAGACAACCAATGCGGTAGAACTTCAAAAGGCAAAGCGCCGAGATTACGAAGTAAAGTATCGCATCTTTAAGAAAGGCTTTGTTGTAGTTGCCCTTAAGCCAGCCGAAATAACGCGACGGGAAATATGAATTTTGCTGAAGCATCTGCAGATGCTGTGTCAGAGCGAAAATAGCGCTCAATGACGAAATGATTAAAAGTGCGGTTAAATAAATATTCATTAAAACAACCTCTATTTTATAAAACTGTTTATAATTGCATGAACTTCAAATGGACGCTCACAGAAGGAAAAATGCCCTGTGCCTTTTATGACACACAGTCCGCAGTCGCGAATACTTTTTTCAATGATTTTGGCATCACTGAGGGGAGTAGCGGTGTCATTTTCGCCCCAGATTAAAAGTGTCGGGCAAGAGATTTTGTGAAGTATGTCGCGCAGGTCTGTGTTTACAAGCGAAACGAGTGTTTGCCTTAAAACGAGGGGAGCGGCGTTATAGTCTGCTGAGCCGTAGTGATTACGCGCTTTTTCGAGCAGTCCGCCAGAAAAATTTTTGATAACGGGAAGGGTTAAAACTGTTTTTATAGTCTTAAAGCTTTTCGCTCGGAACTTTTGGCGTAAGCTTTTTTTAGGAATGAGTCCAGCCGAGTCGAGAAGTACGATTTTCGGTGGATTTACCATACCCTCGGCTACCATTTTTATAGTAACTCTGCCGCCGTGGGAATGACCGAACATAATGGGGTTTTCAAGGTTTGTGGCTTTCATAAACTTGAGCACAAAATCGCAGTAATCGTCGAGGTTCCACGGGGTTTTCATCGTGTCAGATTTGCCACAACCGGGGAAGTTGACGGCTACAACTCTGTGGCGGTTTTTGAGGGTATTAATAATGCCTTTATAGGTGTCAAAAGAAGCACCCCAACCGTGCAGCAAAAGGACAGGTGTGCCCACACCCTCTTCGCAGTATTCTATATTAAGACCGTCTATATTTATAAACATAGTACATACCTCTAATACATAGTTATATTTATTATAACAAATAATGGTATAAAATAGAAGTACTTTTTTAAAATTTAAGCTAAAAAAATAAAAGTCGGCAAAAGCCGACTTTTACTGCGCTGATTTTATTCAGTCCTAAGCGCGATTACGGGGTCTTTTTTAGCGGCGCTTCGAGAGGGGATAAGTCCCGAAAGCATTGTAAGAATTATACTGATAGCAACAAGCACTATAGCAACGGAAACAGGTAGGATTGCGTCAAGGTTGCCGATGCCTGTAAGCTTATGCAAAATCATATTTATCGGGATACACAAAAGGTAGGTTATAAGCACACCCAAAGCACCCGAAGTGAAGCCGATTATCACTGTTTCGGCGTTGAACATAGTTGATACATTGCGCTTTGAAGCACCGATGGCGCGCAGAATACCGATTTCTTTTGTTCTTTCTTGCACAGATATCAAGGTTATAACACCAATCATAATCGAGGATACCACAAGCGATACCGCAACAAAGGCGATAAGAACATAGGTGATAGCGTTGATTATTGTTGTGATTGAGGACATCATTATGCCGACATAATCGGTATAGCTGATTTTTGAAAGTTCTTCAACACCGTCGTTATACTCGGTTATAGCCGCCTCTATTACATCCTTGTCTTCAAAGGTTGTGGCATAGAGGTTTATAGTTGACGGGGTGTCGAGCTTGACAAACCCAAGCTCGCGCATATTTTCGTCATAGGTGGAATCCGAAAACTCGAGAACCTCGTCATAATAAAGGGCGCATTCCTTTGTAGTGAAGTTTGACTTTGCGTTATCAAGCGCCATAACAAGCTGTTCTTGCGGCATAAGGCTTAATTGCTCCGTAACGCCCTTTGCATATTCTGCTTTATATTGTTCTTCGAGAATTGACGCGAAGATTTCTTCCAAATCGTCCTCCTTCATAGAAGAAAGATAATCGTTTATCTCGTTTTCGTTCATACCTGTCTGTGCCGACAAAACAGGGGAAAGGGTTTCTTCGATATCGGCGCGTTTCATATCCTTTAAGGAGTCGGATACAAATTTATCGACATCCTTTTCGGCAGGCACACACATAATCTTTACATAGGTTTCTGCTTTTTCCTTTTTGTCAAGGGCGTTAAGATATTTTTTGAATTCTTTTTGCTTTTCTTTGTCGGTAAGGTTTGTGCTGTTTTCACTGAAAGGAAGCTTTGTGAAAATGTCGGTTTCAGGGGTCTTCTTTTGCGCCTTTATAGCCTTTGACTTGTGCGCCTTTTCGACAACATATTCGGTAAGGTCTTTAGTATAGGCGATAGAGCCCGAAAGCATTGTTGAAACGGCATCTTCGTTAGGACGGATAATACCTGTTACTTTAAGTGAAATGCCGTTGTCATAAAGGTATTTAAGACCTGCTTTTGTGTCGCGCAAATCGGTATAAAGTCCGCTTTCTTCGTCGAGGGTGTAGCAGTCGGAGTTTAGAATAACTCTGAACTCGTTATCACAGATTTCTTCATAAGACCATTTTTGCTGGGTGTATTCAATCTCGGTTTTATTTATTGCGGCTTCGGCTAAAGCGTCAATATCCTCTTTGGATTTAAGACCTAAAGCGTATAATGCCATATCGTCAAGTTCGTTATTCTCATCAAGCACCAAGACGATTTCGTTATAGTCGTTAGGCCATGAGCCGTAAACCATATCATACTGCTTTTTAATGAGCGGATTTATGAGTGAGCAGTCGTTGCCTGAAAGCATTTCTTGCCATAGGTTCATACCGCCCATAGACATCATACCGCCGCCCATGCCAACGCTTTCGCGCATATCAACCATAGCTGACATATCCATACCGAAATTTTCAAGCAAAATGTCCTGCATAAGTTCTTCACTGTCGGAACGGATTATATCGCCGTCGATATTTTCGGTGTAGACAAGCAGGTCAAAATCGTAGGTGTAGGAAACACCGTTTACTGCATTTTTGAGTTCTTCATTTGTGCTGTCTTCTGCTAATTGATTTTCAAGATAGGTCTTGAAGGATTTAAGGTCGTTTTTATTGGTTTCAGCGGTATTAAGGGCGTTGAGCATATCATAAACCATAGATTTTTGATATACTGCGTCGTTTTCGTGTCCTTCCGATGATTTAGCCGCGCCTATAAAGGTTTCAAGCAAGGAGGAAATATCCATCGACTGATTTTCGAGGGTTATCGGGTAGGAGGAAAGGGTGTCTTCTTGCACCATATCGATATAGGTGGTCATACCTTGAGAAACCGCGAAAATAAGCGCAATACCGATAATGCCGATACTACCCGCAAAGGAGGTGAGAATTGTTCTGCCCTTTTTGGTGAAAAGGTTTTTGAGCGAAAGCGCAAAAGAAGTGGCAAGTGACATTGAGGGCATTCTTACGCGTTTGCGCTTTTTCGGTTTTTCTTCTGCTATCGAATATTCGTTAAGTTCGTTTTGTGTTAAAGGTGAGCTGTCGCTTGTGACAACACCGTCGAGCATACGGATAATACGGGTCGAGTATTTCTCGGCAAGCTCGGGGTTGTGGGTTACCATTATTACAAGTCGGTCTTTGGAAATTTCCTTTAAAATTTCCATAACCTGAACACTCGTTTCGGTGTCGAGCGCGCCTGTCGGCTCGTCAGCGAGGATAATATCAGGGTTGTTTACGATAGCGCGTGCTATGGCTACTCGTTGCATCTGTCCGCCAGACATTTCGCTCGGCTTCTTTTTGAGTTGGTCACCGAGACCCACCTTTTCGAGCGCTTCCTTTGCTCTTCTTTTGCGTTCTTTTCGTGAAACACCCGAAAGGGATAACGCAAGCTCAACATTTTGCAAAACAGATTGATGCGGAATGAGGTTATAACTCTGGAAAACGAAGCCTACCGAATGGTTGCGGTAGTTGTCCCAATCCCTGTCTTTAAAGTGTTTTGTTGAAACACCGTTTATAAACAGGTCGCCGCTTGAATATTTATCAAGTCCGCCGATTATATTAAGAAGGGTTGTTTTGCCACAACCAGATTGGCCGAGAACCGAGACAAATTCTGATTTACGGAAGTCAAGGTTAACGCCTTTAAGCGCTTCCACTTTGGTACTGCCTGTAATGTAATCTTTTTTAATGCTGGAGAGTTTAAGCATTTCACATTTCCTTTCATACTGCCGTTATACTCATTATATTTATTATAATACCGAACTTAAAACTTTCAAGACGCAGTTTGGTTTGTTTAGAAAAAATTTACATTTTTATTATATTTAAAAAACAATTGATAATTTGTCGCAAAGGTGCTATAATTATTTTGAGTAATAATGTTTGCGGAAGGATGGGATATTTTTGGATTTAAAGAAAACCGCAAAAATTGTATTGCAATATCTGAAAATAGCTTGGATATACATAAAAAAGTTTGCTTGGTATGTTGTTCGTTATGCTAAGACCTTTTATAAATGGTTGAGAGGACTTTCAAAGCAAGAACTTAAAAACTATTCGCTAAATCTTGTGTCAGCTCTTTTGATTTTAGCGGTGTTTTTGACATCCCTTATTACAAGTGGCGCAAATTACGATAGCTTTGATTTATTCTCTTCGCGAAAAATTGCAGAGAATATTAGAAATCTTGAGCTTAATATGACTTCGGTTATATATGCCAAAAATTCAGAAGGCAAATGGAAAGAATATAAACGTGTCCACGGTGACGAAAACCGTATTTGGATATCTCTCAAAAAAGTGCCTAAAACCTTGCAACAGGCGTTTATTGCAATTGAAGACGAGGATTTTGAAAAGCATCACGGCGTCGACTGGCAACGAACTATTATGGCGGTTGCTAACCAAGTTTTAAAGTTTAGCGATGTAGACTTCGGCGCTTCGACCATAACTCAACAGCTCATAAAAAATGTCACCTCCGATAATGAAAAGGTATATAAGCGTAAAATCAGGGAAATTGTAAGAGCGCTTATTGTTGAAACTGAGCTTTCAAAGGATGAAATTTTGGAAGCCTATCTTAACACTATCGCGTTAGGCAACGGTATTAACGGTGTTCAGGTTGCCGCCAACTATTACTTCAGCAAAGAGGTTGATGAGCTTACATTAGCTGAATGCGCAGCTATTGCAGCTATAACCAAGAATCCTTCTAGGTATAATCCCATTACTAATATGGAAGAAAATACCGCTCGCAGAAAAACCGTCATTTATAAAATGTATGAGCTCGGATACATAACTTATGAAGAGTGTCAAGATGCATATTATGAAGAAATTAAACTCGATTTTTCACAAAAGGAAACTCTCGATAGCGAAATTAACGATTATTTCATAGACACCCTGATTCAAGAAGTGATTGATGATCTTGCAAAAAAATATAAATGCGACAAGGAAATCGCTTCGCAGATGTTTTATAACGGCGGTTTGAAAATTTATTCTACTGTGGATACTTCTATACAGGATATAATGGAAGAAACCTACAAAAAAGAAAGCAGATACTTCTATGAATCAAGGCGCAACTCCGACGGTGAGAGCGAAAAAGTTCAGTCTGCAATGACAATTATGGACTACAAGGGACATATTGTCGGCATTATCGGCGGCACAGGAGAGAAGACGGTTAACCGCGGTCTTAACCGCGCTTACAATGTTCCTCGCCAACCCGGTTCTACAATGAAGCCTTTGGGTGTTTATTCTCTTGTGATAGAAAACGATATCGCCAATTACACAACAACGGTTTTAGACGAGCCGATTAAGCATTATTATTCCTACGGCAAGTCGGGACCGAGGGAATGGTTTGGCGATTATATGGGCGAAGTACCGCTTAATTACGCTTTGCGTCGTTCTATGAATGCAGTTCCCGTAAGGCTTTTGGAAAAGGTCGGAGTAGACGCTTCTTATAAATTCTTGACCAAAAAGCTCAACTTTAAACACCTTGTAAAAGAAGATAAAAATTCGTCTTCATTGGCACTTGGCGGTTGTACCTACGGTATTACTCCCGCTGAATCTGCCGCAGCTTTTGCTATTTTTGGTAACGGTGGCATGTATTACGAACCTACCACATATTACAAAATTGTTGATATAAACGATAATGTGATTCTTGAAGAAAATAAAAAGGGCAAGCGTGCTATCGGGGAGGATACGGCAACAATTATGAACCATTTATTGCAAGAGGTGGTTTATAAAAAAGGTGGCACAGGTTCCGCGGTTTCAGGCTACAATTACCGTATGAAAGCCTATGCGAAAACGGGTACTTCGAGCGATACAAAGGACTCTTGGCTTGTCGGTGGAACTCCCTATTATGTGGGCTCTGTCTGGTACGGATTTGACCATAACCAGCGCGTGTATAACACAAGTGCCGCAAAGAGTGTCTGGCGCGATGTTATGCGCGAAATCCATAAAGATTTGGAAGTAAAGCAGTTTGAAGACAGTGAGGATGTTTACCGCAAAGGCGAGGGCTATTATAAGGATGGCACAACGCCCGGTAAGGTGCTTAAAGAAGAGGATTATCTAAAAGACGAGGACGAAAAAGAGGAAGAAGAGGAAGAGTCCAAGAAAGAGGATAAAAAGGATAAGGAAAAGGATAAAGATAAGGAAAAAGACAAGGATAAAGATAAAGACAAGGAAAAGGACAAAGATAAGGATAAAGATAAGGATAAAGATAAGGATAAAGATAAGGATAAAGATAAAGACAAGGATAAAGATAATGAAGAATCAAAAACCGAGTCAAAAGACGAGGATAAGAAGGAATCCGAATCTGAATCTAAGCCTGAGTCGCAAAAGCCCGAAAGTCAGGAAAGCAGTCAAAATACTGAAAGTCAGGTTTCATCCTCTTCCCAAACTCAAACTTCTGTTCCGGCGGAGAGTCAGCCTGTAGTGGAGCAACCACAGGCGCCTACTGAGGAGCCCAAACAACCGGAATCGTCTGAAACTCCACCTACTGTCAGTGAATAGGTTTCAACCGAATCACAAACAGCTTCTGTCACTTCTGCAGAATGATTTTTAAAATATCAGACAAATGATAAAAACACCCGTATTTATGTAAATATGGGTGTTTTTTGCGGTTTTGTATTTGACAAAGCTTATTATATATAATATAATATATAAGTTAAACTGTATAAAGGGAAGTTTTGTAATGGCAAAGATAGAAAATCTTAGAAATGTTGCTATAATTGCGCACGTTGACCACGGTAAAACAACGCTTGTTGACCAGCTTTTAAAACAAAGCGGAACCTTTCGCGAAAACGAGGCTGTCGATGAACGCGTGATGGACTCTAATGATTTGGAAAGAGAACGCGGAATTACCATTTTGTCGAAAAACACAAGCGTTATGTACGGCGATGTTAAGATAAATATTGTCGACACCCCTGGACACGCTGACTTTGGCGGAGAAGTGGAACGCATTTTGCAGATGGTTGACGGCGTGCTTTTGCTTGTTGACGCTTTCGAGGGCTGTATGCCCCAAACCCGTTTTGTGCTTAAAAAGGCATTGGCTCTCGGCAAAAAAGCAGTAGTTGTTGTCAATAAAATTGACAGACCGATGGCGAGACCTTATGAGGTTGTTGACGAAGTGCTTGATTTGTTTATAGAATTAGGCGCTGATGAAGACCAGATTGAGTTTCCTGTAGTGTTCGCTTCGGGACGCGACGGATATGCGAGCCTTTCGCCCGATATAAAGGGTGAGGATATGCGCCCGTTGTTTGATGCAATTGTTAAGGAAATCGAAGCTCCCGAGGGTGATATGAACGCTCCTTTGCAGGTGCTTTTCACTAATATAGAATATGATGAATATTTGGGTCGTATAGGTGTGGGTAGAGTTATTCGCGGTTCTTTAAAGACCGGACAGGCTGTGGCGCTTTGCCATAAGGACGGCACCCATCATAATTTGAAAATCGCAAAACTGTTTATGTATAAGGGATTAAAGAGGGTTGAAGCCGAAAGCGCAACTGTCGGCGATATTATTCAGGTTGCAGGTTTATCGGAGCTTGAAATCGGCGAAACCGCTTGCGCTACCGACTGTATTGAACCGCTTCCTTTCGTTAAGATAGACGAGCCGACACTCGCTATGAACTTTATGGTTAACAACTCGCCCTTTGCAGGACGCGACGGCAAGTTTGTGACCTCGCGTAATCTTCGTGACCGTCTTTTTAAAGAGGTTATGACCAATGTAAGTCTTCGTGTTGAAGAAACCGATTCTGCAGACACCTTTAAGGTTTCGGGCAGAGGCGAGCTTCACCTTTCAATCTTGATTGAAACTATGAGAAGACAGGGGTATGAGTTTCAGGTATCACCGCCCGAGGTTATCTATAAAAAGAGTGAGGACGGCAAACTTTTAGAACCTATCGAGCTTTTAATGATAGAAGTTCCCGAAGAATATGTCGGAGCGGTTATGGAAAGACTCGGCACCCGCAAGGCAGAGATTAAGAATATGGGTACCCGTGAGGGTGGAACCTCACACCTTGAATTTTTAATTCCCGCTCGCGGACTTTTAGGTTATCGTTCGCAGTTCCTGACCGATACCAACGGCAACGGTATTATGAATCATGTGTTCAATAGTTACGAAGAGTATAAGGGCGACATCCAGCAGCGCACCACGGGTTCTATTATCGCTCACGAAACGGGCGAAGCTACAGGCTACGGTCTTTACAATACCCAAAGCCGAGGCAGACTCTTTATCGGTCCGTCTACCGAAGTTTATGAGGGTATGATTGTTGGTGAAAACCCCAAGAGCGAGGATATTGTTTGTAATGTATGCAAGAAAAAGCAGCTTACAAACACCCGCGCTTCAGGCTCGGACGATGCGTTGCGCTTAGTGCCGCATTCGGTTTTAAGCCTTGAACAGTCACTCGAGTTTATCAAAAACGATGAGCTTGTGGAAATCACACCTAACCATATAAGACTTCGCAAGCGAATTCTAGGCAAAGAAGAACGAATGAAATACGAATCGAAGAACAGATAATGAACTATATTATTCTTGACTTAGAGTGGGACAGCACCTTTTTTATCAAGCAAAAGCGGTTTATAAATCAGATTTTGCAGATAGGCGCTGTCAAGCTCGACAATAAATTCAATGTTATTGATACCTTTGAAGTTACAATAAAATCTTCAATTTCTAAGAGGGTTACGGGCAGATTTGCAACACTCACGGGTATTACCTCCGAAAAAATGCGTAACGGTCTCCCATTCGCTAGCGCAGTAGAAAAATATAACGCTTGGGTGGGAGAGGATACCGTCACGATGACCTGGAGCAACTCCGACCTTTATACCATAATTGAAAATGAAGACAACCTTTTGGACGGACAAAGGTTTAAAATAGAAAAATACCTTGATTTGCAAAAATTCATACAAAGAGAAATGCAACTAAAGGGTTATGAGGACAAAAATCAGGTGTCATTGGCACTGGCGGCGGAATATCTCGAGGTCCAAACCGAGAATATCGATTTCCACACCGCTAAGGATGATAGTCTTGTTTGTGCTTATCTTTTAAAGAAGTGCTACAACAAGGAACGCTTCGAGCCTTTGATAAAGGACACCTCAAACCCCGAGTTTTTCAAAAGACTTAGGTTTAAAAGCTATTGCATTTCAAATCTAAAGGACGAGAATATCGATAAAAGGTATTTGGAGTTCAAGTGTGAAAAATGCGGCAAAAAGGCTAAAAAGGTTACAAAGTGGAAGTATTCTAACCGTTGGTTCTGCGCCAATTTTATTTGCGAATGCGGTGAAAAATTCAACGGCAGGGTTACTTTTAAGAAAACTTTTGACGATTTAATCGTAAGGCAGAAAATTTGTGAATTCAAGGAAAAAAAGAAAAAAGAAAATACACAGGAAGTGAAGGTATAAATTATGTCAGAAACAAAAAGATCAAGCTGGGGATCGAGTGCTACCTTTATTTTGGCGGCAGTAGGCTCTGCAGTAGGCCTTGGTAACGCTTGGCGTTTCCCGAATCTTGCCGCAAAGCACGGCGGCGGTGCATTTTTGCTTGTTTACCTGGCAGCAATGCTTATAATCGGTATTCCGCTTTTAATGATGGAAATTTCTATCGGTAGAAAGATGCGCTCGGGTGCGCCAGGGGCTTTACGCGGAATGAATAAGAAGTTTGAGCCTATCGGTTGGGCGGCTACCACCAACGCTTTTGTAATTGTTACATATTACGCTGTGGTTTTTGCATGGGTAATTATGATGGTGGCATATTCTTTCAAGTTTATTGATATGACGGGTAACAACGAAGCCGCAAGCAGCCTTTGGTCAACCCTTATTAAAACCACGGGTACAATTAAAGGCTTTGGCACAGTTTCGGTTCCTGTTATTATCTGCTTATTAGTCGCTTGGGGACTTATTTATTATTGTATTCGCAATGGCACAAAAAGTGTTGGTAAAATAATTAAGTATCTTGTTTTCTTACCTGTAATTTGCTTAGGTATTATGGCGATTAAGGGTGTCACAATGCCAGGTGCTTTAGACGGACTGGCTCATTTCTTCATTCCTGATTTTTCGGCACTTTCTGACCCGATGCTTTGGGTTGATGCTATCGGTCAGGTGTTCTATTCAATGTCCGTTATGATGGCTATTATGATAGCCTACGGTTCTTTCCTTAATGACGACAGTAATATCGCGCGCGACGGTATAATTATTGCCTTCAGTGATTTGGCTGTGAGCCTTTTGTCAGGTATTGTTATGTTTACAACAATGTACGGCACAGGTCTTCAGGATGTGTTGGCGCAAAAATCTGGCCCAGGTCTTGCTTTCGGCGTTTATCCGACTGCTATTGTTAATCTTTCGGGCAGTGGTATCTTTAATGCAATATTTGCTTTTGTGTTCTATTTCTGTCTTTGTACCTTGGCTATCGATTCGGCGTTCTCGTTGGTTGAGGGTATCTCGACTGCATTTTCGGATAAGTTCGGTACCGATAAAAAGAAAACAACCATCACAATCTGTATTATTGCAGGTGTAATATCTTTGATTTATACCACAGGCGCAGGTCTTGCTGTACTTGATATTGTTGATAACTGGTGCAACAGCTTTACATTGATTTTGATCGGTGTTATTGAAACAGTGGCAATCGGTTGGTTCTTTAAGACAGGTAAGGTTGTAAACGAAATTAACCGCAACACCCAAAAGTTTAAAATGCCTAAACTTTGGTTTGATTTAACCGTTAAGGTTGTAGCGCCCGTAGCGCTTACAATACTTTTTGTTTGGAATATAATAGACCTCTTTGCGAACAAGGGCGGTATTTATGGTTTGAGCGACGGTTACAATGTGATTTCCAATGTTTTAGCAGGTTGGGTAGTATTCGGTCTTTGTATGATAAGCGGTTTCATTATTCCGCTTTTCAAGTCTAAAAATAAGGTTGAAGAGAATAAAACCTGGGAAGACTGATTGTTTGCTTGTTCAAATTGCATAAATTCGCATAAATATTCTATAAATATATGTAAAAACGAAAAAAACATTCAAAAGCACTTGCATATTTATTCATAATATGATATCATTTATGCATAATTTTTGAAGATAATACATATTGCGCATACGGAGGAAAATAAAATGGATAAAAAAGAAATTAAAAAGGTAGTGCTTGCTTACTCGGGCGGTCTTGATACTTCAATTATTATTCCTTGGCTTAAGGAAAACTACAACGATCCCGAAATTATTGCAGTATCGGGTAACGTAGGTCAGGCAGACGAGCTTGAAGGTCTTGAAGAAAAGGCACTTAAAACAGGCGCTTCTAAGCTTTACGTAGAAGACCTTACAAAAGAATTTTTAGACGATTATGTGTTCCCCTGCTTGCAGGCTGGCGCACTTTATGAAGATTATCTCTTGGGTACTGCTTTTGCGCGTCCCCCTATTGCTAAGAGAATCGCAGAAATCGCTTTGGCCGAGGGTGCAGATGCTATCTGCCACGGATGTACAGGTAAGGGTAACGACCAAGTTCGTTTTGAGCTTGCTATCAAGGCTTTCGCTCCCGATATGAAGATTATCGCTCCTTGGCGTGAGTGGGATATTAAATCGAGAGAAGAAGAAATCGAATATGCCGAGGCTCACAATGTGCCCTTAAAGATTAACCGCGAAACTAACTATTCAAAGGATAAGAACATCTGGCACTTGTCACATGAAGGTCTTGATTTGGAAGATCCTAAGAACGAACCGCTTTACAATAAGCCCGGTTTTCTTGAAATGGGCGTTTCTCCCGAAATGGCACCCGATAAGCCCACCTATGTTACAATCCACTTTGAAAAGGGTATCCCCACCGCAGTTGACGGCAAGGAAATGGATTCAGTGGGTGTTGTTTCAACCCTTAACAAATTGGGCGGTGAGAACGGCATCGGTCTTCTCGATATCGTCGAAAACCGTCTTGTAGGTATGAAGTGTCGCGGCGTTTACGAAACCCCAGGCGGTGCAATTCTTTATAAAGCGCACAGTGTTCTCGAAACTATCTGTCTTGATAAAGACACTGCGCACTATAAAGCATTGGTAGCACAGAAGCTTGCAGAAAATGTTTATAATGCTCTTTGGTTCACTCCTTTGACAGATGCAATTCTCGCTTTTGTTAAGGAAACCCAGAAGACCGTTACAGGTGATGTCACCTTAAAGCTTTACAAGGGTAATATGATTAACGCAGGTGTTTCTTCACCCTATTCGCTTTATGACCCCGAAATCGCAACCTTTGACGAGGACGATGTTTACGATCAGAGCGACGCTACAGGCTTTATCAACCTTTACGGTTTGTCAACAACAGTTAACGCTAAAATGAAAGCTAAAAACGGCTTGAAATAATTGTACTTTTAAAAATCGCTCACAGTGCCTTTCGGCGCTGTGGACGATTTTGTCACAAAAAAGGATATCAGTTATTTACTGAAAGGAAGACTTTTTTATGGAAAAAATGTGGGCAGGCAGATTTGAAAAAGCGCTTGATAAATTTGCGGACGATTTTAATTCGTCTATTCATTTCGACTGCAGAATGTATAAACAGGATATCACAGGCTCTATGGCGCACGCGATGATGCTGTCGCGTCAGGGTATCATTTCTACCGAAGATTATGAAGAAATTCTAAACGGTTTAAGCTCCATACTCGAGGATATTGAGAGCGGTAAGCTTTCTATTGATATGGATGCCGAAGATATCCACATGTTCGTCGAAAGCGAGCTTACAAAAAGAATAGGTGACACAGGTAAAAAGCTTCACACAGCGCGAAGCCGTAACGACCAGGTGGCGCTTGATGTAAGACTCTATCTTGCGAACGAATGCGAAGAAATCGGCAAGCAAATTTTAGGCTTGATTGAGGCAATTAAGGATAAAGCAAACGAAACCAAGGATGCCATTATGCCTGGATACACCCATCTTCAAAGAGCTCAACCGATAACCTTTGCTCATCATATTCTCAGTTATGCTTTTATGCTAAAGCGCGATTTTGAAAGAATCGGCGATGCCTTAGATAGAATGCTTTCACAGTGTCCAATAGGCTCTTGCGCTTTGGCGGGAACTACTTATAACACCGACCGCAAATTTGAAGCTAAACGACTCGGCTTCCAGGGCATTTCGCTTAACAGTATTGACGGTGTGTCTGACAGAGATTTTTGCCTTGAGCTTATGTCGGCTTTTTCAATTCTTATGATGCACCTTTCCCGTTTTTCAGAAGAGATTATTTTGTGGTCGAGCTGGGAATTTAAGTTTATTGAGCTTGACGACAGTTATACCACAGGCTCAAGCATTATGCCTCAAAAGAAAAATCCCGATATGGCAGAGCTTGTGCGCGGTAAAACGGGTAGAGTTTACGGTGACCTTTTTGCGCTTCTTACAACCCTTAAAGGACTTCCTTTGGCATATAACAAGGATATGCAAGAGGATAAGGAAGCGATTTTTGACGCGGTTGATACCGTTAAAATGTGCCTACAGGTATTCACACCTATGCTTGCTACAATGAATGTTTTAAAGGACAATATGTATAAAGCGGCGCAGAAAGGCTTTATAAACGCTACCGACTTGGCAGATTACCTTGTTAAAAAGGGAATGCCTTTCAGAACGGCTTATAAGCATGTCGGCGAGATTGTAGGTTACTGCATTAAGGAAAATTTGGTTCTCGAAACCTTACCGATTGAAAAATATAAGGAATTTGACGCTTCTTTCTCGGAAGATTTGTATAATGAAATATCACTCGAAACCTGTGTGGGTAAGCGTATTTCGGCAGGCGGTACGGGACCGGAGTCAGTAGATACACAAATTGAATTTTTAACCGCTTTTTTGGAGGGTAAAAAATAATGGTAGATTTTAAAGGAAAAAGTTTTTTAAAGCTTCTTGATTTTTCTAAAGCCGAGATTGACTGCCTTATAGATTTGGCAGGAGAGCTTAAAAACAAGAAAAAAATGGGTATTCCGCACAGACTGTGTGAGGGTAAGAATATCGCCCTCATTTTCGAAAAAACAAGCACCCGTACACGCTGTAGCTTTGAGGTTGCGGCTTATGATTTGGGAATGGGTGTTACATATCTTGACCCACAAGGCTCGCAAATCGGCAAAAAGGAAAGCATTGCCGATACGGCAAG
>JAZNLE010000004.1:0-6488 GCA_045578885.1 Acutalibacteraceae bacterium
GTTGGTATTTGAGTTTTGGTCAGATTCGCTTTCGGCAATCTTTTCTACCAAAATGTAAACACCTGTCTGACTAATTTTAACCGTAGCGGTTTTACCATCTTCGCTGATTTCACATTCAATTTCCTGCAGGCCTTTGTCGAGGAGATAATATACAGCAACATTTTTGCTGTCATAGTCTTCGGGGATGGTGAAGCTTAACTTCACGATGCCGTTAGGAGAAACAGCCTTGCCGTTCTTCTTTGCTGAAAGATTATAAGCGGTGAATTCTTGCGCAATACTCTTAAGGTAATGGCGGGAGCGATGATAAGCTTTATCAAAAACACCAAGCTTTTTAATTTTAACCTTGGTCCCGTCTGGGAATGCACCGTTTTCAGCTAAGACCTTAGCGTTCTTGGCTTTTGCGATTGTATTAAGTTCAGCTTCAGGAGT
The DNA here is from genome assembly GCA_045578885.1 of Acutalibacteraceae bacterium. Classification (GTDB taxonomy): domain Bacteria; phylum Bacillota; class Clostridia; order Oscillospirales; family Acutalibacteraceae; genus UBA737. The sequence goes on from JAZNLE010000004.1 coordinate 430, forward strand.
TTCGCTGTAACCTAAATCCTCGTCGTCGATGGTCGGCAGTACTGCCTGAATACCGCCTTGATTATCTTTGCCGCCCAAAATACCGACATCGTCGCCTTGGGTACTTTCCTCTTGGCTGTCTGTAATGTTACCGCTTTGGATAACAGAGGAATCACCTGGAATGTAAGCGTCTTCGAATAGATATGTCGGGAAAGTTGCTATAACTGCGACTGCGAGAAGTGAAAGCACTAAAGTTATAACAACTATGATTATTGTTCTTTTTTTCATCAATTTTTACCTACTTATTATGAAAAAAGGTCGTCGTCGCCAGGAATACCGCTTCCTCCGCCGCCCACTACACCTTGGTCAGGGCTTGCTTCATTACCTTCATTACAAAGGAACTTAAGAATTTCTATATCAGGTTCTGTAAATATTTTTTTCATTTTAACTTACCTCAAAATTATTATTCAGTTACATCGGCTGGGGTTATTGATTTGACATTATCAGAAAGTTTCACTTCTTCGCCGTTAATGGAATAGGCAATAGCGGTGTAATTTTTTTCAGGAATATAATCAACTAAGCGGATGGCATACTCCAGAACATTCGCGGCGGAGTCTTGACCTTTCCACATATAATTTTTCTGGTCAAATTTATAAACGTTGACTTGTTGTGACACATTGTTTTTATCTTTTACAGTATAGTAAACATATTGATATTCACGATTGGGATTTTTCTTGTCGTAATCATTATAGATAGCTTTAAGAATTTCCTTAACATCATAGCCTTTTTTGATGTAATATTCTTTTAATGCGAGCCAATCACCCTCAAACACCATTGTGCCGTGCTTGACATCTGTTTCGTTGAGTTTGGAATAATTGCCGAATCTTAAATCATTGTTCTTAAAAGAAACACCAAAGGTTGTGATGCCGTTTTCGGGGATTTTGTATGTATCATATTTATATCCGCTTTCGCTGATAGTGAAGTTACCTGTGGCGTCTTTTTTAGCAAAGGAGAAATTGTTGCCAACTGCTTTATACACGCTTCCGTACGGGATAAAATTGCCTGCAGTGGTGGTTTCTTCATAAGAAAGTTCGACATTACCCGAGGTAATATCAATGTCAGTGGGCTTAATGGTTTTATTGACTTCAAACACGCCAGGCTTGGTTGTGATGTTGAATAAATCTTTACCGTCTTTGGCATATTTACCTTCCACGGTAATTTTTGGAGTTGCGTTTTCGTCTGTAGTGGCATATGCCTTAACATTGATTTTCGCACTTTCTACATGGTTGTCGTCTTTTACGGTTAAGTCAACAATTCTGATTTTATTATCTGTAATAGTGTAGTTTGTGTCTTTTTCAAGTGTGTTTTTCAAACCTGTAGCTTCCACAGATTTGAAAGCGATACCACTATCTGCGGTGATGGTAATATCTATACCCTTAATGGAACTAAAGTTATCAAGTCTTACGGTAAAATATGTGTCAGTGTTCTTATCTACCGCACTACCCTCGTTGGTAATAAGGGTGACTTTTGGGGTTGTATCCTCTGCAAAGGTGTTGATTGCGAGCACGCTAAATAACATAGCAATGCTTAGGATAATGGCTAATATTTTTTTCATTTAAAAATCCTCCTAAAACGATTTTTCTTAATAACGCATATAATAACCGCGTATTTTACCATTGTTAAATATATTATATAAAAAAATCAAGGCAAAGTCAATGAAAATTTGCGTGATTTTTATTGTTATTTTGCCTTAACTTTTTTTCTGTTTTTTGTGTAAAGTATGATATCGTTGTTCTATGAGATTATATTTCAACTTTGTCGACTGCCTCGCGGTGAAGCCTTTCAACATGACGGGTACTGTAGTTGAGGATAAGTCCGATTTCTTCGTGGGGTTTTCCGCAGATGTATTTTTGTATCAGCACTTCTTTGAGAATTTCGTTATCCAAAGCCGAAATTTTTTTCTCAATCTTCTGGCGGGTTTTGATACATTCTTCAATTTCCGCCTTGTAATCCTTGCGTTTTTCGGGGAATCGAAGGCTCATTTCCTTAAGCCGTTTGATTTTTGCTTGTTGTAAGAGGTAGGACTTGAGAAAGGCTTTTTTATCCATTTTTGCGCCTCCTCTTTTTCTTTAAGGATAAAAGCGCAACAAATTGGCCGTAACTAAGTCGAGTTCCGTGCTTTTTGTTATACGCTTCATTCTCTCGTAACACCTTAAAAAGCGGATTATCGGTCAAGATTTTTTTGCGGTTAAGTTCCCTTTGCCAGAGCTTTTCTCCGCGTTTTTTACAGGACATACTGCAGTAATCGGTTTTGCCTTCTCTAAGCCTTGCCCCGCAACAGCGACAAAAGTCTGACTGTGTTTTTTTGTAGTTTGTCGAGGAGCATCTCGGACAGACGCAAATAATTTCAAACGGCAGAGAAGAAAGTCCGTGTGTTTCCTGTATTTTTGCTGGGTTATCAAATTCATATCCGCATTCGTGACAAATATACATAAGCTTCTCCTTTTTTCTTTTACCTTTAAAAAGGAGAAAACGGGCGAAATGTAAACACTAAATTGTGATTTTGTAGGGTATGGCCAATCGGAACGACACGCAGGTTGTTTCCTATAAATTATGTCATCTTACCTGAAATTCCGCATTCCGAATTACGAATTACGAATTTCGTATTAAAAAAACTCCCGCGACGGCGAGAGTTTTTGGGGTTAATTAAGTCTATATTTTGTTTTATACATATCGTAATCCTCAAGGAAGGTGCTGTTTGAAGAAGACTTAAGCTTGTTGAGATATTTATGTGCGTCAAGCATATCGCTCGGCAACTGCATTGTGTAAACCGCAAGGTTTGAACAGTGGTCCGAAACACGCTCGAAATTTGTCAGAAGGTCTGTGAAGATAAAGCCAAGTTCGATTGTACATTCGTTATTCTGAAGTCTTGTGATGTGAAGCGCCTTGAGATGCTTTTTAAGGTCGTCAACAACCTGTTCCAAAGGCTCGACATGAGCGGCAGCTTCGGGATCGTCGTTTACAAACGAATCGATCGACATATTTATAATCTCTTTTACCGCATTTGCAATAACACCGAGCTCTTTTTTGCCATCATCCGAGAAAGTAATGTTCTTGTTGTGCATCTCCTCTGCCAATTTGCAGATATTGAGCGCATGGTCGCCAATACGCTCAAAGTCACCTATACTGTGAAGCAAGCGCGCAACCTGATGAGATTCGTTTTCAGAAAGCTTGTTGTTACTTAAGCGTACAAGGTATGTGCCAAGCTTGTCCTCGTACTTATCGCTCAAGTTTTCTTCTGCGCGAATTTCGTCAATAATGTATTGCTGATAATTGAAAATAAGGTTGATAGATTTTTTGAGCGAAGTACGGGTAAGCTCTGCCATTTCGTTTGTAAGACGGCGGCATTCCGAAATCGCAAGCGGAGAGTTGTTGAAAATACGCTCGTCCAAGAAAACTGTGTGAGTTTTTTCTTCCTTGTCGGGAACGACAAATTCGCAGAACTTAATGAGTAATTTTTTGATAGGAAGAAGTATAATTGTGTTAATTGTATTAAACAATGAATGAACAATAGCAACGCCCACCATTGCGATTTCCGCCGAGAGAATACTCACATTGAAAGCTTTCAATGCATACATAATAAGCATACATATAATTGAGCCGAAAACATTTACCGAGAAGTGCATAACAACAACGCGTTTTGCATTTTTGTTTGTGCCGAGACTACCGATTAAAGCGGTAACGCAGGTACCGATATTAGCACCGAGTACCAACGGAATTGCCATTTCCCAGGTGATACCACCCGAAAGTGCCAAAGCCTGAACGATACCGATTGTAGCAGCAGAAGACTGAATAACACCTGTAAAGACAGTGGAAATAAGCAAAGCGGCAATCGGACTTTTGAGGGTTGCGAGGAAGCTGTCAAATCCTGGGAGTGAACGAACACTTACCATTGAATCGCTCATAAGATCCATACCGCAGATAAGGATTGAGAAGCCTATGAATATATTGCCCAAATCCTTCTTTTTGTCACTTTTTGAGAACATCTGCATAGCGATGCCAATAAAAGCGAGGACGGGGGCAAATACACTCGGGTTTAAAATTTCGATATACCATTTACCTTCAAGACCTGCAAGACTTAAAAGCCAAGCGGTAAGGGTTGTGCCGACATTTGAGCCCATTACCATACCAAAGGTATTGCTGAATTCGAGAAGCCCCGAGTTTACAAGACCTATAAGCATAACGGTCATAGCGGACGAGGACTGAATTGCAACAGTAACACCTGCGCCTAAAAAGAAGCCTAAAAAGTCGTTGGAAGTAACCTTTTTCATTGTGCGTTCAAGGCCGCCGCCTGCCATTGTTTCAAGTCCGCCTGACATTACATTCATACCAAAAAGGAAGAATGTGAGTCCGCAAAGAAGCGGTACTACCATTTGAGTTATAATATTCATATACTCATCTCCGGTTATCTCAAGTGATGAAAATTTTAAAATTCTAATGCTTTTTCGATATAATCCTTAACTTCGCTTATCGGCATACGGACAGATTCCATAGTGTCGCGGTTGCGAACGGTTACGCAGTTATCTTCGGGGGATTCAAAATCGTAGCAGATTGAGAAAGGTGTGCCGATTTCGTCCTGACGGCGATAACGCTTACCGATAGAGCCTGCATCGTCAAAGTCGACGTTAAAGTATTTTGAAAGCGAAGTGTAAACTTCGGTGGCTTTTTCGCTTAACTTCTTAGAAAGCGGTAAAACGGCAGCCTTGAACGGAGCTAAAGCAGGATGCAAGCGCATAACTACGCGGATGTTGCCGTTTTCGTCGGTTTCTTCGTCGTAAGCGTTGCAAAGGAAAGCTAAGAGCACGCGGTCTGCACCCAAAGAGGGTTCGATAACATAAGGCACATACTTTTCGTTTGTTTCGGGGTCGAAGTATTCCATACTTTCGCCTGAATGTTCTGCGTGCTGTGAAAGGTCGTAGTCTGTACGGTCAGCAACGCCCCATAATTCGCCCCAACCAAACGGGAACAAGAACTCAAAGTCGGTTGTGGCTTTAGAATAGAAGCAAAGCTCGTCTTTATCGTGGTCACGGAGTCGGAGGCTATCATTATCCATACCGAGATTCAAAAGCCAATCGCGGCAATAGCTTCTCCAGAAGTCAAACCATTCAAGGTCGGTGCCCGGCTTGCAGAAGAACTCGAGCTCCATCTGTTCAAATTCGCGTGTACGGAAAATAAAGTTACCAGGGGTGATTTCGTTACGGAAAGATTTACCAATCTGCGCTACGCCGAAAGGAACCTTTTTTCTTGAGGTACGGGCAATATTTTTGAAGTTTACAAAAATACCCTGTGCGGTTTCGGGGCGCAAATAAAGGGTTGAAGTGCTGTCTTCGGTAACACCCTGGAAGGTTTTGAACATAAGATTAAACTTGCGGATATCGGTGAAATCGTGTGAACCGCAGTCGGGACAGGCAATACTATGTTCCTTAATATATTCTGACATCTCGCTGTCGCTCATAGCGGCAGGGTTATCTGAAAGACCGTTCTCGGCCACATAATCTTCAATAAGCTTATCCGCTCTATGACGGGTTTTACAGTTTTTGCAGTCCATAAGCGGATCGGAGAAGCCGCCTAAGTGACCTGAAGCAACCCAAGTTTCAGGATTCATAATAATAGCGCTGTCAAGACCTACATTGTAGGGACATTCCTGAACAAATTTTTTCCACCAAGCCTTTTTGATGTTGTTTTTAAGCTCTACACCCAACGGGCCGTAGTCCCAGCTGTTTGCAAGACCGCCGTAAATTTCGCTTCCTGCATACACAAATCCGCGGCCTTTTGCCAATGTTACAATCGTTTCCATTTGTTTTTGTGAGTTTTCCAAGACGATTTCTCCTTTATAAATGTTTAAAAGTCAAATTTCTACAAATAATATAATATTGGAAAATCGGCAAAAAGTCAATACTTGACATATTTTAATATATAGTTTATACTTTTAGAATAGAATAAAAGTGAGGTGTAGTTATGGATAAGCGATATATAAAGCTTCATAATGTCGATTTTGACGATTTGATTAAGACTATTGA
>JAZNLE010000005.1:0-1542 GCA_045578885.1 Acutalibacteraceae bacterium
CGTTATATTTATGACGTTGTTAAAATTGACTTTAATCTTCTTGCAATTCAGAACGTTGTTTCAACAGCATGGGACTCAGTTAATGATACATTTATAGGCGTTTTGGTTGATAAAACACGTACTCGTTGGGGTAAGTTTAAGCCCTATGTTCTTCTTGGTGAAATACCGTTGACAATTCTGGGAATGTGGTATTGGTTAATTCCCTTTATTTTTCCTGACACACCCGGTAATTATATTCCTAAGTGGGTTTTCTATTTTGCAATGAGTATCATTACCGAAACCGCAACTACGTTTACAGCTGTTGCAAAAACGGGCTATTTATCAACAATAACTCCCGAGCCCCTTGAACGATCGCGACTTATTGCTACGGCAAATGTAGCCTCTCATCTTGTGGAGGATTTACCTAAGCAGATATTTGGTATTATATATGACCTTGTTGCAAATAAAGTAATTAATGTGCATCTTCCCAAGCTTTTTGCAAGCTTTGGTATAGTTTGTGCGGCGTTATCTGCAGCATTTGCTTTGTTTTTTATTACAAACTCCCGCGAAAGAGTTCCGCAGTCTATAAGGCAACCGTCTGTAAAGCATTGCTTTAAAGCGATTATTCACAATAAACCAATGCTTACATACCTTGTTTCAAATTTCCTTTCAGGCTTCAGTATAGGCAAGAGCCGAACCAACTTCTATATTGACGTTATCGGCTCTATAACATGGAAAACAATTGTTGGTATACCTGCTTTCCCCGTTAAGTTTATAAGCTATAGCTTTGTGGAGCCGTTAAGAAAAAGGTTTTCTACAAAAGCCTTGTGGATTTTTGAGGACGCCTGGACGGATATGCTGTGGCTGACTGTTTTCGGTATAGGTTCAATTAATAAAAACTTTATGAAAAAAGGCGTTATATTACCGATAATGGCTATTGAAGAAATCCTGGAAATGTGTGTGTACGGCTTAAGGCGAGTAATTCCTGCAGAAATAAAAAATGAGGCTTTGGATTACTGTGAATGGAAGCACGGTTACCGCTCAGAGGCTATGACAGGCGTTTCTATGGACCTTATAGGTAAGCTTCAAAATGCCGTAATGAGCGGTGTTAATAATGTGGTAATGGGCAAAATCGGTTATATTCAGGGTCAGGAAATCGGTACTCAGACTGATAAAACCAAGTGGTGGATATTTGCATTGGGAACAGGCATACCGATTATTTCTTCAAGCCTTGGTATTATACCTAAATTCTTCTATCCGCTTTCGGCTGAAAGAAAAGCGCAGATGTATGAAGAGCTTACCGAGCGAAGAATTGCAATGGCAGAGTTTATGAAATCTGCAACTAACGAAGAGGTTGAGCAAAAAGGATTGGACCAGCTTCAAGGTAAGTTTGATTAATATCAGTGAAAAAGGGGCTGTAAAAAAATGAACTGCCCCAGATTGTGCAGACAGTACAAAAAGAGCTCCTATGGTAGGCAAGATTAAATTTTAGCAACAAACTGATTTCGTTTTTCAAGCGGAGTCAGTTTTGTTTTTAATTGAATTCTTTCGTTATTGTAGAAA
>JAZNLE010000006.1:0-3482 GCA_045578885.1 Acutalibacteraceae bacterium
CAAGAGAGTTAAACTGATTTTCGGTATCGCAGGCTTCAGCCGTGCTTGTGTCTGCGAAAAGGATATGACAGATATCCTCGAAAAATCGGTGGAATATCTTGAAGCGCCGCTTGAAAGAGTAAGAACCTTTAAGGTTGAAGCCAAGCGCGCTGATAAGCGTTTCCCCCTGACCTCTCCCGAAATCTGCCGAGAAGTCGGCGGTGTGCTTTTGTCGAAATACCATCATTTAAAGGTTGATGTTCACAACCCCGATATAACGGTTTTTGTAGAGATACGCGACACTAATGCCTATGTCCGCGCAGAACAGATTCAGGGCGCAGGCGGTCTTCCCGTAGGAACTGCAGGTACTGCTTCCATCTTGATTTCAGGCGGTATAGACAGCCCTGTTGCCGCATGGACAATGGCAAAACGCGGTCTTCGTCTTAACGCAATACATTTCGCAAGTCCGCCATACACAAGCCCCCGCGCCGAAATGAAGGTTAAAACCTTACTTTCAAAGGTTGCGCGCTACAGCGGATGTATAAACCTCGCGATTGTTCCTTTCACAAAAATTCAAGACGAAATTGCAAAAAACTGCCCCGAAGATTATTTCACACTTATAATGCGCCGAATGATGATGCGAATAGCCCAGAAAATCGCCAAAGATTCTGGCAGTTTAGCGCTTATCACAGGCGAAAGCTTGGGACAGGTTGCAAGCCAGACTCTGCCAGCGCTTGTCACCACCGACTATGTGACGACAATGCCCGTGCTTCGCCCCTTAATTGGTATGGACAAGGAAGAAATTGTAACAATTTCGCGCAATATCGACACCTTCGAAACCTCGATTTTACCCTATGAAGACTGTTGCACCGTCTTCACTCCCAAACACCCAAAAACCCGTCCGACACTCGAATCCTGCGAACAGGCAGAGAGCGGACTTGACATCGATGCTTTAATCGAAGAGGCTATCAGCGAAACCACCTATACATATATAGATTGAAAGGGTTTGGGTAGTTTTGAATAAACAAATTTTCGAAAAAGCAGAACGAATGGTAAGACTTCTCAAAGAAAAGGATTTGAAAATCGCCACTGCGGAATCCTGCACAGGCGGCATGGTAGCCTCGTTCATCACTTCGGTTTCGGGCGTCTCGCAGGTTTTTGAACTCGGCATCACCTCTTACACAAACGATATTAAAAACAGGGTTTTAAAGGTAGACGCTAAAACCCTCGAAACCCACGGTGCCGTAAGCGAACAAACCGCAAAGCAGATGGCAGAAAATGTGCGCCGTATTGCAAATGCCGATATCGGTGTTTCTGTGACAGGCGTTGCAGGACCCAGTGGTCAAGAAGGTCACCCGCCCGGAATGGTTTTCATCGGAATCAGCGATAAAAACGGCACCGAAGCAAAATTGCTAAATATCGAACCCCAAAGCCGTAATTTTGTACGCGAACAAACTGTTTGCCAATTGTTCGACGCTGTATCTAAACGCATAAAGTAATCTTAACTATAAAACTTTTGTCAAGGAGAAACCTTATGTTTCAGAATTTTAAAGCCGATATTATTTACTACAACACCTCCACAGACTTTGAACTGGAATTTAATCTTTGTGGATGTTGTAGAATGCGCCTTTTAAACGACAAATGCGCCGATAAAAAAACTCTTTTAATGTCGCTTTCCCGCGCCTTTTCAAGAAGCCGTGTTATTATACTGACCGCTCCGCTTTTTGACGGAAGCGATATAATCAAAACCGTTTCGGTTGCGATAGGTAAAGGTGTTAAAGAGATCGACTGCGGCACATACGGTATAAATACCGATGCTTCAATAGAAATCACCAAAGGCGCAACCCCCTTAGTGACGAGCGACGGAATTTTCGGCGGTTGCATAATTGAAAGCGGACCGCAAACCCTCATAATACTTACCGACAACAAACCTGTTCGCAAATCTATTATGAAAGACCTTATACATCCTTATATTGAAGAAATCGCAAAAGGATACGCCCCGCAGGTCGAGAATATCGAACCTCAGGATACGAACGAAATCTTAACCGAAACATCGGCAGAGGACGAATTCGAACCCCAATCCTTAGAAGATGAATTGGATGATATGCTCATAACCGAAAACGAACCCTCAGAAGAAACAGAAGAAAATAAAGAAGACGAAGAAAACCTATATTACGAAGCAGAAGAGCTTATTATTGAATCAACACCCGAAATCGAAACCCGTGACGACGAATATTACTACGCCGAGGGCAACGAGCTTTATACCGAAACCAAAAAAGAGCAAAATTCTTCCACAGAACAGGAAGAAAGCTCTGAGGAATATTACGAAGACGAATATTACATTGAAGAGCCGCTTCCTGAAAGAAACTCAGTTTTTAATATCGCACTAATCGTAATTTCCGCGATTTTACTTTTAGCAATTGCGGTTTTGTGTTTCTGTATATTCTTTGTTCCCGCGCAGAGCGGAACCACTCCTGTAACATACTTACAAGAAATATTTGATATTATGTTTAAATAACAAAACACCTTGCAAAGAACTTTCTTTGCAAGGTGTTTTTTACTTCAATTTTCTTTCGAGCCAAACAAAACCGATATCCAATGCCTCAAACATAGTCGTTTTAGTACTTTCTTTTTCGATGCGGTCCTTGTCACTAAGAGAAGTATCGCTTTTTAAAAGCTGTACGCTTATCTTATTGGGCTCGCCATCGGCATCATTTGAAAGAACAGTAAATTTTACAACATGGCTGTCGCTCATATCGCCGTAATAGATCTCATTTCCGCTTCTAACAAGCGGTTTGCCTTTATATTCCAAAAATTTCTCTGCCATTTTTTACTCCTTTTCGGGCGCTTCGCCATAAAGATTAAATCTAAAAAGTAAGGTTTCGTCTTGGGGGTTTGCACAGCGCAGTGTCGCTTCTGCAACCTCGGTATTGCTGAGAATCGTACTGATACCTATCATCTGGCAAAGCTTTGACTTAAGGTTCAGAATATCCCCGTCAGCTGTTTCAAGATAAATGTCGCCTTTGCATTCTTCAATAGTCTTAATCAAATCGTCAAAATCGACATTATGAAGCTTTATATATCGCTTATCCATAACTACACCTCTCTTTTATTCTATTTTTAAAGTATAAACTATATATTAAAATATGTCAAGTATTGACTTTTTGCCAATTTTCCAATATTATATTATTTGTAGAAATTTGACTTTTAAACATTTTTAAAGGAGAAATCGTCTTGGAAAACTCACAAAAACAAATGGAAACAATTGTAACATTGGCAAAAGGCCGCGGATTTGTGTATGCAGGAAGCGAAATTTACGGCGGTCTTGCAAACAGCTGGGACTACGGCCCTTTGGGTGTTGAGCTTAAAAATAACATCAAAAAAGCTTGGTGGAAAAAGTTCGTTCAGGAATGTCCCTACAATGTAGGTCTTGACAGCGCTATTATTATGAACCCTGAAACATGGGTGGCATCAGGTCACTTGGGCGGTTTTTCCGATCCGCT
>JAZNLE010000007.1:0-14158 GCA_045578885.1 Acutalibacteraceae bacterium
TATAATTACTTACGATAATGGGTAAACCTACCATACGCGCTTCTAAAACTGCAAGACCTTGTGCTTCATAAAGTGATGGAAAAACAAAACAGTCACATTGCTTTAACAAAGCAAAAGGATTATTTAGTGTGCCTACCAGTACAATCTTTTTATTAAGTTCAAGCTCGGCAGCCTGAGCTTCAAGCTGTTTACTTAAAGGTCCCGAACCGATAATATAAAGCATGGCATTGATACCCTCGTCATTGAGACGTTTTATTGCAGTTATAATATTGGCATGATTTTTTTCAGGCATACAGCGTCCCATAGTGACGAACTTTATGCAATTTTCAGGTAGAGGTATGGAAGTGATTTTCTTTATGTCACTGGAGTTTACTTCATTGACAACAAATAAACTATCGTCTTGCATATAAGTGCTTTTGTCCTTTTGACTGTTTGAAAATCTATCTATATCAATAAGGTTTGTTGCGAAAGTGAATTTATCATCAGTTAACTCTGTAGAAAGACTTTCTTTATTGATTTTATAAACGGCTTCTGAAGCCGAAACAATTTTATCAAACTTATTATGACATGATAATAATGATTTTAAATTGAGTTTAGTTTTGTTAATTTTTCGTTTCTCTTCATTTGAAAACTCTGCTGTTAAGTCACTGTGTTGCCAAACAAACTTACGGGTACTATCATTTTTGTTGCCCATTAAAGCTAAGAGTGGGAAATATGTTCCGTAACCCGAAAAATCTATAATATAATCGAAATCGGCACCACCGAAGATTCTGATATATTCTTTGCGCATAATGCGTTTTAAGATTTTGCGATTATCTTTGCCGATACGAAAGCCTTTACGCAAAGCTAAATCATACACTGCAGATTCTTTTTTAGACAGTATGGGCGGGCTAATTCTTAAAAATGTTCTTACGTGAGAAGGGATTTTATTTAAATTAGCAATTTGTTCTTCTTTTTTAGGTTCTGTGGCAAATACCGTAATATCGTATTTTTCGCTATCTAAACTTTTAATCAAACTTAAAAAAGCGGAGGTAACACCGTTTGTAGCCAAACCACCAGGATATATCAAAATGGTTTTCTTACCGCTCTTTACCGCACTTTTTATATTGAAGTTTGTGTCGCCGTCTAATAATACGTTTAATATTTTACCCGACACATTACCATCGTCATATTTACAAGCCCAAGCTCGCGTGGCATCACAAAGAGGTGCGTAAGTTTCAGAGATTTCTTCAATATTATTTACAAAGCTTGATAAATCTTCTAAGTTTTTAGCGCATGGACCCGGCAAATCCTCTATTTTAAAATAAAGGCCTCTTTTTTCGGAGTATTCTTCAAAATCGGGAATATAAAAGAGAATAGGCTTTTTTGCCACTAAATAATCGAAATAAATGCTCGAATAATCTGTAATAACGATATCAACAATAGAAAGAAGTTGGTTTGCATCGATATGGTAAGAAACGAAATTACAAGCATTTAATTGTTCTTCTGACATATTTCGGTATTCTATCTGGTGAGGCTTAATTAACAATTGATATTTTTCAGTATCGATTGTTTTTTCAAAATGAGAAGTAATAGCAACATAGCGTTCGATGTCTATTTTCGGTTTTCCAACGTTGTTGCCCGACCATGTTGGCGCATATAAAATGATTTTTTTATTTGGATCGATATCAGTTCCGCGATCGTGTAAGTTATTAATTATCTCCTCGCGTGGAGTGTTGGTTACCATATCGTTTCTCGGGTAACCTTCTTCAATAAACTTACCGGAATAAAGGTCGTGCAATTTGAAAGAGTTATTGAAAATTTCGGTCATAAATTCATTAGGAGAAACTATATAATCCGACATAAGCAAATTACGGAGCATATTTTTAACGTATCTCTTACCGTCGGGAATATCGTAACCTAATGATTTAACAGTAATACTGTGCCATGTGTCAAGGAAAATCTGGTCTTCGCGTTTAGCAAAAAATGAAGTGAACGAAGTGTTGTTTATAAGATATTTACATCTGGCAACAAAATAAGCATAACCAACAGTATTATATCTTACAAAGAATACATTGGGGAAATCCTCGTATTTTTTTCTTAAGTATTTGAGCTCTTTTTCGTCCGCAATAACCCAAAAATGAAGATATTTATCAAAATCATCTCTTCTTTGGAATTCTTTAAATAAGGCTAACGGGTTACAAAGCATACCCGCACCTGCATGCGCTTCGTATAAAACCCAGTTTTCTTTAATTTCTAAAGTTCTGCGGTAATAACTATATCTTGTGCGCCAATTTTCGTCAGTTTTCAGTTGGGAATAATAAACTTCAGGTTGGTTAATTTTAAGTTCTTCGCGTTGAAGTTTTTTCAAGGTTTCTTCATCTGTGTCGGAGTTTTTACATGCCGATTTCATTATAGGTTCACAGATACCGTCGTTTTTAAATGGTGATTTTTTCTTAAAGAGCCGCTTTAAAAATTTCATTTGCTAAACATCCTTTTAATAGTGTTGTTGAGTAACTCTAATTATAATAACAAAATATAGTTATGATAATAGTGTTATATTATTAATACAAAAACCAAACGTTTTATTGCACAGAATTATAAATAATTTTGTACTGCTTACGAATTTTTTACATCATCGCGCAGGTCGAATGCGTGTTTGCGCATATTGGTAACTCTTACAGGCGGAATAGTATCATAATTTCTGCCGTAAATTGTTTTTAGCATATAATCGTATTCACTGGGAACGGGCATTAGTTCGCCTTCAAATTCAACATATTTTGGTTTACCGAAAAAGCTTGCAGGGAACACTTCCTTGTAGAACGGATAGTAACTGCAAAGGTTTATATAGTACTTCGGATTTTTGCGGTAGAATTTGGTCATGTTCTTGATCGCGAATTTTTCTATCCAGGTGTTTTTAACAAAGGGAAGTATAAACTTGAGTAAGATTCTATGTTTCTTTTTCTTTGTCGCAGTTGAATAGCCTGTCTTCATAAAGAGCATACGGCGTGAGAGTTTTACACATTGGTCTGCTCTTCTTTGCTTATAACTGAAAGGACTGCTCCAGCAGTCAAGCGGGAAGATGTCTACATAAGGTCCGTTGCATTTTGAAAGCTCTGTGATTTTGTGTTGTATGTAAGGAGTTTGTCTTACTAACTGCATTTTTGCACCCAAAACCCAATGTTTAGGATTGGTTTCAAGAGAGTCAAAGTTAAGTTCGGGAGGTATTTGTCCCGCTTTTGCAAGTTCTACTAACTTTCTATAATCCTTACGGGGCATAGCAATATCCACATCATCATCCCAAGGAATGAAACCGTTGTGTCTGATAGCTCCCAAAAGCGTACCTTCGGTTAAATAGAATCTCAGGTTATGTTCTTCAAGAAAATTCTTTGTAAGAATTAAGGTTTCAAGAGTGTATTTTTGTAAACCCTTAACAAACTGTGAGCGTTCTGCTTTTTGGACGTGGAACGGGTCGTCAACGAAGATGCTACCGTTTTGCAAATCATATTTTTCTTTTAAACTTTCTAAAATCTGTTGCTTTTTATTTGAAGGTTTATTTGTTAAAAATTCAACCAGTTTATTAAGACGGATTTTATGGAAAATTCGGTATACAAGCTCTTCAGTCAAGTCATGGTCTAATAAATATTTATTACCGATATTGGCAAGTATAGTATCGGTCAATTTTTGACATTTTTTGTCGCCGATAAATTCGGGGATATTAATGCCAAGTACTTCATTTATGAAAAACAGCTGTTTGGAAGCTGCAACGGCGGTTTCACCTTTACATATAACTGATATTATTTTTTTAAGTCGTTCGCGCAAAATCTTGATATAAATAATATTTTGAAATTCGCCGTCAGGAATACTGTTTTCATTTTCTGATTCCTGAGGGTCTTCAAGTTCTGCAATATCTTCAATAACAGTGGTGTCTTCGTATTCATCAAGATTCTCTTCTGGTTCTTCTGCGGTCTCTAATTCTTCGAAATCGCGCAGAAGTTCCTTTTTTTGTGCAACCAAATCGGCAAGAGTTCTTATTAAGGATGGCATAACCAAAGTGTGTGCATATTCGTGTGACAAATCTGTATTTTCGCATAAAGTTTTCACAAAAATGTCAGACGGTAAACTGCCGACTGCGGCTACGGTCTCATCCAAAACGGCCATTGTCTCATTGACGCGGGCTACAGCGTAGGGCTTTTCGCGTAAATAAGGCATAGCATTGCGCATGATTGTTCTGAGTGAATCAAGCGCGGTTTGGATTTGTTCATCATTGGCTTTTTCACTGATTATAATGTCAATGCAAGTGTTTACGGCCTGAGCACAGGCGAGATTTTTACCAGTAGTAATTGTTGCCACTATTTTATTCCTCCTGAATAACAATTTGAGTTATTAGATTTTTTATTTATCAACAATGTATTTATGCGGTGTTACGCGCTTTTCTTCAGGCGGAAGAACGGTATAATCACCGTAAATACATTTTAAGATTTCTTCAGCTTGGGCGGGAATGGTTACTGTTATCCCCTCAAAGTTAATCGTTCTTGCGGGTTCAAAAAAATTTTGTGGGAAATGTTCTTTGGTCAAAATATAGGAACTTGCGAAATTTGCAATGTAACAGTTGCTTTTGGGGACTTTTGTGTATAGATTATATATTTTTTTATGCAGAGCTTTGAAACTCGTTATATTTTTATAAAAACTGTAAGCTTTGCGTTTTTTTGGGTTTTTAAAGTAACCGACCTTTGCGAGCAAAATGTTTCGAAGCTTCCTGATTTTGCGAACACGTCGGTACAAATCTATACTTAAGGGATCACATTTGTCTAAGGGGAAAACATCAATACCGATATCGTTTGAATTGTCTTGATGTTTTAAATCCTTGTGTAAGAGCGATTTAAATTTGCAATCCTTGGCGTATAAGATTTTTGCAAAAGTAAGATAATAGCCTTTATGGGTGGTCTGGTGAGAAAGAATGCAATCTCCGATTTGGTTGGTGTTCCAAAGCGAAATGAATTTTTGATAATCTTCTCGCGGCATTGCAACATCCAAATCATCATCCCAAGGGATAAATCCACCGTGTCGTATTGCGCCTAAGAGCGAACCTTCGAAAAGGTAATATCTCAGGTTGTGTTTGTTGCAAAATTCGACAAATACTTTAAACACATCCAGAATGGTTAATTGAAGTTCGCGAAGTTCTGATTGTGAAAGCTGATTTATTTCTGTTAAAGCGGCTCGGGTCTTGGGATTTTTTGGTTTTACCGCTTTGTAGATTTTTTTAAAAGTTTTGCGAACAGGTTTTGTCACGGGAAAAAACAAACTGCACAGATGCTTGTTTAGAAAATACAGTTTTAATCTGTTACATGATTCACGCGATAATTCAAATCTGCTTGCGGGGTGGCTCAAAAGGGGAAGGGCACGCCGAGACAAATAATACCTATTATTTTGCCAATTTGGAAAATTCTTTTTGATGTATTTAAAAGAATGGTCGGCAAACTGAAATTTTATTTTGAGATTGCCTGCTTTTCTAAGAGTCAGATATCTTGCGTGAATATGCATAAGACAGATTGATTCAATTTCGGTCTTCAACGCTTCGAATTCTCCGATTTTTTGAAAATGACTTATAATTGAATCGCACGACTTGAAAATATCAAAAATTCTCTTATTTACAGTCGTTGTTATAGCGCCTGTGCGTCCACAAAGATATTGATAAAAGCAATCTGTTAAAACCGACACTTTTTTGGCTTGGGACAAAATGTTATAAACAACTGCGGAGTCTTCAAAAAGTTGTCCTTTCGGGAATTCGAAATTTTTTGAAATTTCGCGTTTATAAATTTTATTCCAGGCATACGAGCGAACACAGGTTAGAATTTCGGGACATTCATAAATGCTTTTTCCAAAAAACTGTGGGTTATATACTGGATGCGGTATAGTTTTTTCGATGCTTCCGTCTTTTCCAAGATAGATAGAGTTATGTCCGCACACGACAATATCCGCATCGGTTTCTATGGCTTTTTTATACATTTTTTCAAACATTTGCGGATGTACAAAATCGTCGCTATCTACAAATCCGATGTATTCGCCCGTGGCTCTCTTAATACCAAAATTGCGCGCATCCGAAAGGCCGCCATTTGTCTTTGCATAGGGTTTAATGATTTTTGGAAATCTTTTAGCGAAATTATCGATGATTTCCTGACTGTTATCAGGTGAGCCGTCGTTGACAACAATCACTTCATAATCCTTTAATGTCTGTTTAGTTAAGCTTTCTAAACATCGTGGTAAAAATTGCTCAACATTATAGACCGGAACAATAACGGAAACTTTCGGCATTATGAATTCTCCTAAAACCAGATTGAAATATATTTGCATACCTTTCAGTCACAGTTTTACGAATACAATTTTACAACTGAAAGGCGAAAAAGTCAAGGCTATTACGAATATTGTATATTTTTATACTAAAAGAGAGAACATTGTAACTGTAAGATTGACAATAATTTAAAAAAATATTATACTGTAATGGAATTATTTACAATTCGAGGTATTTTATGAGAAAAAAATTAAAATTTTTACTCTCGGTTTTTTGGGTATTTTTTCGTATCGGCGCATTTACCTTTGGCGGAGGCTACGCAATGATACCGCTGATTTCTGAAGAAACAGTGAATAGGCGCAAATGGGTAAGCGAAAGCGATATATTGGATATTATTGCTATTGCCGAGTCAACACCGGGCCCTGTTGCCATAAATTCGGCAACCTTTGTGGGATACCGCGTAGCAGGTTTCTGGGGTTCGTTTTTTGCAACTTTGGGGGTTGTGACACCGTCTTTCGTGATTATTCTGATAATTTCTTACATCCTTAATGAATTTAAGGAATTAAAGGCGGTGCAATACGCATTCGGTGGTATTCGCGCGGGCGTTTTAGCACTTATTGTAAAGGCGCTTTTAAAGATGTATAAGCAGTGCCCAAAGGGAGTTTTTTACTATATTATAATGGCATTGGCGCTTGTCGCTGTTGCTTTTCTTAAATTGCCTGTGATTTATTGTATTATTGGCTGCGCTGTGTTAGGGCTTGTTTACTCCCTTACATTGAAAGGTAAGGTGGAAAAATGATATTTTTAAAGCTTTTTCTCACCTTTTTCAAAATAGGCGCATTTACCTTTGGCGGCGGCTATGCAATGCTACCGTTCATTAAGGAAGAAGTGCTCGCGAACGGTTGGATGCCGCTTAGTGAGATTGTCGATTTTATCGCTGTAAGTGAATCGACCCCAGGGCCTTTTGCTATAAATATGGCGACCTTTATCGGTAATCACCAAGGCAGTGCTTATGGTGTTTTTGGCGGCATTTTCGGTGCGTTTTGCGCAACACTTGGAGTAGTTTTACCCTCGTTTATCATTATTTTAATAGTTGCAAGAATGTATGAAAAATTCAAAAACAGCAAGGTCGTAGCGGGCTGTATGACAGGGCTCAAGCCTGCGGTTATAGGTTTTATCGGCGCGGCGGTGGTTTCAATCGCGGCGACGGTATTTATAGGGAGCGGTTTCAGTCTTGAAATATTTAAGAGCGTTGATTTTTACGCTTCGGCGGTTATATTTATCGGTGCGCTTGTTCTTACCTTTAAAAAAGTACACCCGATAATTATAATCTGTCTTTCGGCAGTTATAGGTATAGCGGTAGGATATTTGTTATAAAATTAAAACGGCAAGACTTTTTCAGTCTCGCCGTTTTCGTTAGTTTTTCAAACTTTGTAGGGGAGCGGGAATGCGACCTGCTCTGTCAATGAATTTTTTGGGGCTCTTGTTAAGATTTACTTTCATAATAGGTCCTGAACCCAAAAGTCCGCCAAAGTCTAATTCTTCACCCTGCTTTTTGCCGATAGCGGGGATAACGCGGACAGCGGTTGTCTTGGAGTTTACCATACCTATAGCCGCTTCGTCGGCTATTATTGCCGAAATAACTTCCGCAGGGGTTTCGCCTGGGATTGCTATCATATCAAGACCAACCGAGCAAACAGCGGTCATAGCTTCTAATTTTTCGAGCTGTAGGTCACCCGAACGCGCGGCGGCTATCATACCTGCATCTTCGGTTACGGGAATGAACGCACCAGAAAGACCGCCTACATAGGAAGAAGCCATTACGCCACCTTTTTTGACCGCATCGTTAAGCATTGCGAGGGCGGCGGTTGTGCCGTGAATACCGCAGGTTTCAAGTCCCATTTCTTCCAAAATGTGCGCGACCGAGTCGCCGACGGCGGGGGTGGGGGCAAGAGAGAGATCAACTATACCGAAAGGCACACCTAATCGCTTTGATGCTTCGCTACCTACAAGCTGTCCCATACGGGTGATTTTAAAGGCGGTGCGCTTGATAATCTCTGCAAGTTCGCCGAGGTCACCGTTCGGGCACTTTTTGAGCGCCGCCTGAACAACACCAGGGCCCGATACGCCTACATGGATTACACAGTCAGGCTCACCAACGCCGTGAAAAGCGCCTGCCATAAAGGGATTGTCTTCAACCGCGTTGCAGAATACAACCAATTTTGCACAGCCGATGCATTCGCGGTCTTTTGTGATTTCTGCCGTTTCGCGAACTATCTCACCCATAAGCTTTACGGCATCCATATTGATGCCTGCTTTTGTAGAGCCGATGTTTACCGATGAGCAGATATTTGTGGTTTCGCTGAGTGCTCGCGGGATTGAGCGGATAAGCGCCTCGTCACCTGCCGAAAAGCCCTTGTGAACAAGCGCCGAATAACCGCCTATAAAGTTTACACCCGTAGCATCAGCGGCGCGCTGAAGAGTCTTAGCATACATTAAGGGGTCACCGCCAGAAGATGCTAAGATCATAGAAATCGGTGTTACCGAAATGCGCTTGTTTATAATTGGAATACCAAACTCGCGTTCGATGTCATCGCCTGTTTTTACAAGGTTTCCTGCAAGACGGGTGATTTTGTTGTAGATTTTCTCGCACGCTTTTTCGGGGTCAGAGTCACAGCAGTCAAGAAGTGATATACCCATGGTAATTGTGCGGATGTCAAGATTTTCTTCGGAAATCATATTTATGGTTTCCATTATATCATTAAGGTTTATCATACTTTCTCCTTAGATTCTATGCATTGAATTGAATACATCCTCGTGCATTACGCGTATGTCGAGACCGCGGTCTTCACCTAATTTTTTCATTTTATTAGAATAATCGGCAAAGGAGCAGTTTAGGCTCTTGATTTCGGTAAGCATTACCATTACAAACATATCCTGCAAAACCGATTGGGTAATGTCGACAATATTTGCGTTACATTCGTTGCAGATTGCGCTTACATCAGCTATAATTCCGACAGCGTCTTTTCCGATAACAGATACAACAGTTTTCATAAAAAAGTCTCCTTAAAATATGCTTTAATAATTGTATCATACAAATTTTAAAATATCAATGCCAATTTTGTTGACTTTGGGCTTGTTTTGAGTTACTATATTTATAGAGAAAGTTTTAAAAAACTTCGATATTTTGTTAACAATATATTGACAAAACACAAAATATAGTATACAATATCTTGTGTAACGACATATAACTGACGGGATTTATGGGCAACCATAGGGGAGTATGTCGTTTTTGTGCCGACCGTCTGGGCAATTCAGTTTGAGGAGACTGGGTTGCTTTTTTCAACCCATAAACCAATAAGTTTTAAATAAAGGAGAAAATTATGAATCACGAAAATTGGAACGGATTTAAAGCTGGTGTATGGCAGGATGAAATAAATGTTCGCGACTTTATTCAGCAGAACTATACCGAATATAAGGGTGACGATTCTTTCTTGGCTGAAGCTACACCGAGAACCAAAGACCTTATGAAAAAACTCAACGCTTTATTTATGGTAGAGCGTCAGTTCGGCGGTGTACTCGATATAGATACCGCAACCGTTTCTTCGCTTACTTCGTTTGAGCCGGGATATCTTGACAAGGAAAATGAAATCATTGTCGGTCTTCAGACCAATCGCCCCTTAAAGCGCGGTATCAACCCCTTTGGCGGTATCCGAATGGCACGACAGGCGTGCAATGCTTATGGCTATAAATTGAGTGAAAAGATTGAAAATGAGTTCCAGTACCGTACCACCCATAACGAAGGCGTTTTCCGTTGCTATACAAATGAAATGCGCTTAGCTCGCAGAAGCCACGTTATAACAGGTCTTCCCGATGCTTATGGCAGAGGCAGAATTATCGGTGACTACAGAAGAGTGGCTCTCTATGGTATTGACCGCCTTTTAGAAGAAAAGCAAAAGGATAAGGAAAGATTGGGCGAAGGCAACTTCGGCGCAGAGGAAATCTGCCTTGCCGAAGAACTTTATCAACAGATATCTTTCTTAGGTTATATGAAAGATATGGCTGAAATGTACGGCTATGATATAAGCGGTCCTGCAAAGGATACCCGTGAGGCTGTTCAGTGGACCTATTTTGCATACCTTGCCGCAATTAAGGAGCAAAACGGCGCCGCAATGAGTATGGGCAGAGTAAGTACTTTCTTTGATATCTATATCGAACGCGATATTAAAAACGGCACCTTGACCGAAGATGGCGCACAGGAGATTATCGACGATTTTGTTATGAAGCTTCGTATGGCGCGTCACCTTCGCACACCCGAATATAACGAACTTTTCGGCGGTGACCCGATGTGGATTACCGAAGCAGTCGGCGGTATGGGTGAAGATGGCAGAACCCTTGTCACCAAGTCGAGTTTCCGTATTCTTAACACCCTTTATACCCTCGGCTCTTCCCCCGAGCCTAACCTTACTGTTTTGTGGTCGAACTCGCTCCCTCGCGGATTTAAGAAGTTCTGCTCAAAGGTATCTGTTGATACCGACTCTATTCAGTATGAAAACGACGACATTATGCGTCCTATCTATGGCGACGATTATGCTATAGCTTGCTGTGTTTCGGCTATGCGCGTCGGCAAGCAGATGCAGTTCTTCGGCGCTCGTTGCAATTTGCCAAAGCTTTTGCTTATCGCTTTAAACGGCGGTTATGATACTACAAGCGATATTCATATCGGTCCGCAAAAGCCTGTAATCGAGGGCGAAGTTCTCAATTACGAAAAGGTAGTAGAGCGTGTTGATGAATATCTCGCTTGGCTTGCAAAGCTTTATGTTAATACAATGAATATTATTCACCGTACCCACGATAAGTACGCTTATGAAAAGTCACAGATGGCTCTGCACGATACCAAGGTTGAGCGTCTTATGGCTTTCGGCGTGGCTGGTCTTTCTGTTATTACCGACTCTTTGAGCGCTATTAAATATGCCAAAGTTAAGCCGATAAAAGATGCCAACGGATACATCGTAGACTTCGAAACCGAGGGAGATTTCCCCAAGTTTGGTAATGACGATGACCGCGTTGACTCAATTGCACAGGAAATCACACATAAAACTATTACCGAGCTTCGCAAAACTCCGACTTATCGTAACGCTATACACACCCTTTCGGTGCTTACAATTACTTCGAATGTTATGTACGGCAAGAACACAGGCGCTACACCTGACGGCAGAAAATCAGGTGATGCTTTCGCTCCGGGTGCTAACCCTATGCACAACCGCGAAGAAAAGGGCGCTTTGGCTTCGCTTAACTCGGTTGCAAAAATCAGTTATGATGACTGCCGTGACGGTATTTCCAATACATTCTCTATCACTCCGCAGACCTTAGGCAGAGAAAAGGACGAGCAGGTTAATAATCTTGTTGCTATCCTTGACGGATACTTTGCTAAGAAAGCGCATCATATAAATATCAATGTGCTTAACCGCGAAACCTTGGTTGAAGCGTATAACAACCCCGAAGCATATCCCAACCTTACAATTCGTGTTTCGGGCTATGCGGTTAACTTCCACAAGTTGTCAAAAGAACAGCAAAAAGAGGTTATCAGCCGTACTTTCCACGAGGTTATGTAATGGGAAAAGTCAGCTCAATTCAGTCCTTGGGTACCCTTGACGGACCTGGGATTAGGTATGTTGTCTTCTTTCAGGGTTGTCCTTTAAGGTGCGCTTGCTGTCACAATCCCGAAACTCACGATATGAACGGCGGAACAGAATATTCGGCTGACGCGATTGTCGAGAGTGTACTTAAATACAAGGAATATTTCGGAAATGACGGCGGTATCACCTTGTCTGGCGGTGAGCCCTTGCTTCAAAGTGAATTTGCTA
The DNA here is from genome assembly GCA_045578885.1 of Acutalibacteraceae bacterium. GTDB lineage: Bacteria > Bacillota > Clostridia > Oscillospirales > Acutalibacteraceae > UBA737. The sequence continues at coordinate 12,139 of JAZNLE010000007.1, forward strand.
CTGAAATTTTTAAAAAGTGCAAAGAAAAAGGGATAAACACTTGTCTTGATACGAGTGGTTGTATTCTGAATGACAGCGTAAAAGAGCTTTTAAAATACACCGATTACTGTATGCTTGATATTAAATATGCAACCGACGAGCAATACCGAGAATATGTCGGTTGCGGTATCGAAACTCCGCTTGAGTTTTTAAAATATTTAAGCGAGCAGGCTATACCCACCCGTATTCGTCAGGTTATCGTCCCGACTATAAACGATACTGAGCGCGATATTGAGGCTTTAGCCCGACTGTTAGACGGTTATAAAATTGATAAGGTTGAGCTTTTGCCTTTTAAAAAAATCTGCCAGACAAAATATGATAATATGGGAAAGGAATTCCCGTTCGGCAAACTCGATTCGGCAGATGTTAAAAAGGTTAATGATTTACAGGAAAAAATAAATAAAGAACAGAAAAAATGACAAAAACTTCGGTTTTTGTCATTTTTCATAAATATTGTAAACATTTGTAATATGAATTTGGTTGAAAAGCGCATAAAACTGTGATACTATATAATTGTAAATATTTGGAAACTATTTGCAATAAATATATGCGCTTATTCATTATTTAAGTGAAAGTATATTTTTTGTCACCTATTTTCTATCTTGAATTGTTGTATATGTAGCAAAGGTAAAGGCGGCGATATCAATGATAGAGGATTTTCGAGTTATAAATATTTAAATAGTTTATAATACCGAAAGGAGTGATTATAATGAAGAAAATTAAAATATTTTTATCTGTTATTTTAATGTTAATTTTTATAATTCCAATATCAAGTGTTTCGGCTTATGTTGTTGATGGAGTGGATATTAAGGATCATGTAAAAAATGATGGAGATTGGTTTTATGTTGTTAAAGATGACGGAAAAACTGCAACTATAGTTGCTTACAATGGGGATGATAAAAATCTTGTCATTCCCGAAAAGGTTGGCGAAGATTATACTGTGGTTTGTTGGAATACCTACCCATCAATTATTGTTGGCGATAGTGAAGATCAAAACCCATTTCCTGTGTTCGGTGATTATTATGAATATCAATCACAAGTGGAAAGCATAACAATTCCAAAAACGCTAAATCGTATTATTGCCGTTGATCATTATTATGATGCCAGGAAGAAAAACCATGAAATAGCAATAGCAAATGAAGACGGTGAGTATATAGTCCAAGGTATATATTTGTTACCGTATAACAATGTGAAAGAATATATCGTTGACCCTGAAAATGAAAGCTTTTCATCAAAAGACGGCGTACTTTTTAATAAAGACCAAACTGTTTTAATTCGTTATCCTGATGGTAAAGAGCGAGTTGATAGTTATACAATACCAAATACTGTTACTACAATCTTTGACGATGCGTTTGATGAAGCAAAATACGATGAATTGATATTCACCGAAAATATTACAACCCTTGGGAATGAGAGTATAGGACGGCAGGCACAAAAAATGAGCTTTTTAAATATTCATCTCGGTAAATCACAATTGCTTAAAAACGAAATTGTGAGAGGTGAAGTGACGGTTTACAAAGATTCACCGGCGCATAAATATTTTCAAAGTCTAATCGATAAAAAAATATATGATCCGCCTGTACTCACCGTTCTCGATAACCCTTATATAGAAAAAGATGAGGAAAAAACTGAGAGTAAAAAGGAAGAAAGTAAAGCAGATAAGACCGAAAATAAAAAAGAAACTTCTTCTAGGAAAACAACGTCTTTAAAAACCGAGTCGGCAGTAAGCAAGCCCTCTAAAACTGAAAGTAAAAAGGAAACTGCTTCTGATAAAACAGAGACTTCAATACAGCAAGATGCTTCTAAAACAGAATCGATTGCAAGTGAAGAGCAAGAAATTAAACCTGAAGAAGTTGTAAGCGATACTTCAAGCCAAGAAAATACTACAGGCGCACTTGAGCAACAGGAAACTGACAAACAGCAAAATAATGCGCCTAAAATAATAATTATCACAGCGGTAGTTTTGTTAATTCTCGGCGGA
>JAZNLE010000008.1:0-1777 GCA_045578885.1 Acutalibacteraceae bacterium
GGTTTATTTCCATTGGCTTGAAAATATCCGCGATTGGTGTATTTCCCGTCAGCTTTGGTGGGGACACAGAATCCCTGCTTGGTACTGTGCAGATTGCGGCGAAATCACAGTTTCAAAGACCGAAGCTACCGCTTGTAAGCATTGCGGAAGCAAAAATATAACCCAAGACCCCGATACACTTGATACCTGGTTCTCTTCGGCTTTGTGGCCGTTCTCAACTCTCGGTTGGCCCGAAGAAACTGAAGATTTTAAGCATTATTACCCCACAAACACCTTGGTTACAGGTTATGATATTATTCCGTTCTGGGTAATGAGAATGATGTTCTCAGGTCTTGAGCAGACAGGTGAGGTTCCGTTTGATACGGTGCTTATTCACGGTCTTGTACGCGACAGTCAGGGTAGAAAGATGTCAAAATCCTTGGGCAACGGCGTTGACCCCTTGGAAGTCATCGACACCTACGGTGCAGATGCTTTGCGCTTCTCACTCGCTACAGGTAACAGCCCAGGTAACGATATGCGCTATATCCCCGAGCGTGTGGAAGCAAGCCGTAATTTTGCTAACAAGATTTGGAATGCCGCAAGATTTATTCTTATGAATCTTGAAAACGATAATGAAATTCCGCTTGATATATCGGCTTTAGCTCTCGAAGATAAGTGGATTTTGTCGAAATATAACACCTTGGTTGCCGAAGTTACCGATAACCTCGAAAAATTTGAATTAGGCCTTGCCGTTCAGAAGCTTTACGACTTTATCTGGGATATTTTCTGCGACTGGTATATTGAAATTTGCAAATCGCGCTTAAACGGTGAAGACAAGAAGGCTAAGGATACTGCTCGCAGTGTTCTTGTATATGTATTTACAAATACCTTAAAGCTTCTCCATCCCTTTATGCCCTTTATCACCGAAGAAGTATGGCAAGCGTTGCCACATTCGGGCGATAGCATTATGATATCCGAGTGGCCGAAGTTCTCGAATGAACTTGAGTTCAAGTCAGAGGAAAGCGACTTTGAAAAGATTATGGCGGTTATCCGCGCTATCCGTAACCGCAGAGCCGAAATGAATGTTCCGCCCTCTAAAAAGGCAAAGGTATTTATCGTATCAAACGATAACAAGACCTTTGAAAGCGGAAGCGCATATATTTGTCGCCTCGGTTTTGCTTCAAGCGTTGAAACTGCAGATAGCTTTGAGGCAGAAGGCTCAGTTCGTGTTATTACCGATAATGCCACTGTTTATATGCCAATGAAAGAACTCGTTGATGTTTCAGCTGAAATTGAGAGACTTAAAAAAGATCTTAAGAAAGCCGAAGAAGACAAAGTATTCTTCGAGAAGAAGCTTTCTAACGAGGGATTCTTGGCAAAGGCTCCCCAACAACTTGTTGAAAAGCAGAAAGAGGGTTTACAAAAAGCGCTTGACAAAATAGCACTTATTTTGGATAGCATTAAAGACCTCGAAAATATGTAATTTCTGATTGAAAGGTGCGATAACTTTTATCGCACCTTTTTTGGAAGTAAAACACATCATCAGTACCCTGTATGTTACAGGCACCGTTTTTTACGGTTTTGCTTCCGAAAATATATTGTGTAATTGAAATATAAAAATTCTTGTAAAATTTTGGTGTAAAATGAATTATAACGAAACTTTAAATTATATTCATTCCTTGGGTAATTTTTCTCTACCGCCAACACTTCAAAGAATAAAGGCGGTGTTGGAAAAGCTCGGCAATCCGCAGAATAATTTTAGCGCAATTCATATAGCAGGTACTAACGGCAAAGGCTC
>JAZNLE010000009.1:0-9817 GCA_045578885.1 Acutalibacteraceae bacterium
GCTTTTTCGCTCGATTTTGGCGGATATGTTGTTGATACCCCTGGTTTTTCTTCAATTGAGCACGATAATACTGACTATAATTTCAAGGAATGCCTCGCAGAATGCTTTGAAGATTTCGGTGATAGAATTTATAATTGCAAATTCACTTCCTGCACCCACACAAAAGAAATGGGTTGTATGGTTATTGAAGCGGTAGATAACGGCGAAATCGAGCCGACCCGTCACGAGTCATATATCAAAATTTTTGAAGATTTAAAGGATTTAAAAGCTTGGGAAGCCACTAAAAGATAATTTTTGTAACAATTTTAATTTTCCCCGATATAATGGTATTGTGAGGGGGAAACAAAATGAGAAAAAGATTTTCTTTCAATAAAGGTTTTGTAGGAATTGCCTTTGCAGGCGGTCTTTTAATCAGTTGCTTTTGTCCTCCCAAATTTTTAGTTGCGGTGCTTGCAATCTGGGTTATTGTGCTCGGTTGCTCCTGCGCCAAATATTAGCGGAGGTAGTTATATGAAAGTTGTTATCTTTAAAGGTCCCAAGTTCTTGCAACCATTTTTGCGAATGCTTTTCGGCATAAAAAAACAATCTATGGAAAATACATAAACTTCGCTTCGGCGGAGTTTTTTTATGTCCATTTCTACCAACTTTAGACTTAAATAAAAACTTTTTAATTTTATAATAAAATTATTGAAAAATATCGGTTTTAATGATAAAATTAATAAAATAACTCTATAAGGGCGGTGAAAAATATGGGCTTTAAAAAATGGTTTGTAAAGGAAACCGATAAACACCTCGCAAAACAGTTGGCAAACGAATGCGATATTGAGCCGATTTTGGCTTTAATCGCCTCTGCGCGCGGTTATACTGACCCTGCCGATTTAGAGCAGTTTTTCTCAGACGAGCCATGTTTTTCTGACGCCTATTCTATAGCCGATATTATGCATGCCGCCGATATTGTGAACCTCGCTATCGAAAACGGCGAAAAAATCGCGATTTACGGTGATTACGACTGTGACGGCGTTACAGCAACTGCCTTACTTTATAACTATTTAAAGGGCAGGGGAGCCGATTGTATTTACTATATACCCGACCGTTTTGACGAGGGCTACGGTATGAACTGCACCGCTGTGGAGCATCTTGCAAGTATTGGTGTTAATCTTATTATAACAGTCGATAACGGTATTGCTTGTATAGAAGAAATCGACCTTGCAAACCGTCTTGGTATGACGGTTGTAGTTACCGACCATCATTTGCCAGGAGATGTTTTGCCGAAAGCCGCCGCCATTGTTGACCCACATAGAATTGATTGCCCGTCAGATTTCAAGTCTATCTGCGGTGCTGAGGTGGCTTTCAAACTGATATGCGTAATGGAGGGCAAAGAACCTGAAGAACTTTTACCGTATTTTGCCGATATTTTAGCTGTTGCGCTTATTGCCGATGTAATGCCCCTGACCGATGAAAACCGTATTATCGTAAAGTATGGTATCCACAAGCTCAAAACCTCGGCATTAACGGGTTTTTCGGCGCTTCTAAATGTTTCAGGTGTGCAGATTTCGTCGGTTAATGCTGAAAGAATTGCTTTTTCAATTTGTCCGCGTATAAATGCCGCTGGCAGAATGGGTAGCGCTTCAAAAGCGGTTGAACTTTTGTGCGAAAGTAATATGTTAAAAGCTCTCGAAATTGCGAATGAAATCGACAGTCTTAATGCTTTCCGCCAACAAACCGAAAAGGATATTATGCGCGAAGCGATTGAAATAATTGAAGAAAAAGCGCTTTATAACAATAGAGTAATAGTTGTCTGCGGTGAAAATTGGCATCACGGCGTTGTCGGCATCGTCGCATCCCGTATTTGCGAACGCTACGGCGCGCCTTGTATTGTGCTTTCTTCAGACGGGGAAGTGGCGCACGGCTCAGGCAGAAGTTATGAGGGCTTCTCGCTTTTTGAAGCGGTTAGCAGTTGTAAGTATTTGCTTTCGAAATTCGGCGGTCACGCTTTGGCGTGCGGTGTTACTATTGATAGCGTAAATATTGATTTATTCCGTGAGAAAATCAACGAATTTGCCTTCTTGCAAGAATACATTCCGCCTGTTCTAAAGCTTGATTGCAAACTTAATCCCGCTGCTTTAACTGTCGATTTGACCGAATCATTAAAACAGCTAGAGCCTTTCGGTTTCGGGAATCCGTTACCGCTTTTTGGCGTTTTCGGTGTCACTTTGCAGAGAATTACTCCGCTATCAAATAATAAACACTTAAAGCTTCTTTTCTCAAAGGAAAAAAATAGTTTTCAAGCTTTGCTTTTCGGTGTTGGGACTGACGGTTTTTGCTTTGAAGTTGGTGATACCTTGGACTTGGCTGTCACAGCCGAAACCAACAGTTATAACGGAAATTTGAGTGTCAGCGTTCAAATTAAGGGTATTCGTGTATCAGGAACTGATGACGATAAACTGTTTTCTGATATTGAAAACTATAACCTCTTTTTAAACAACAGAGATTTTGATGCAAAATCTATCACTCCGAATAGAATAGAAGTGGGTGAAGTATATAAATATGTCACACCGAATGGTGTTCTTATCGATAAAATTAAGTATCATTTTGTAAAAACTTTAGGTTTTGGCAAGACATCTGTAAGTCTTGATGTTTTAGAAGAACTTGGACTAATCTTCAAGAGAGATGGTTTGTTTTATAAAAATATCAGCGCCGAAAAAACAGATTTGCAAAATTCTGAAATATATATAAAGCTTTTAAAGGAGTGTGAACACTAATGACAGAAATACAGCGTAAGAATTATGAAGACTTAAAGCTTACAATGGAAAATTTTGGCGGCGAATATAATTTTGAGCTGGTTAAAAAAGCGTTCGAGCTTTGTGTTCGCGCTCACGACGGACAAAAACGAATTTCGGGGGAAGATTATTATTACCACCCCTTTAATGTCTCTAAAATTGTAATTTCTCTCGGTATGGATAGCGAGTCTATTGCGGCATCACTACTACACGATGTTGTAGAAGATACAGTGGTTACAATAGAAGAGATTTCAGCGCAGTTCGGCGAAGAGGTGGCGCTCCTTGTAGACGGCGTTACAAAAATCGGTCGACTCAACTTTTCGACCAAAGAACAGCAGCAGGCTGAAAGTCTACGCAAGATGCTTATTGCTATGGGTAAAGACATCCGTGTAATCATTATAAAACTCGCTGACCGACTTCACAATATGCGTACGATTGATGCTATGCGCCCACAAAAACAGCGTGATGTATCGGTTGAAACCTTGGAAATTTACGCTCCAATCGCGCACCGCTTGGGTATCAGACCTGTTAAAGAAGAACTCGAAGACCTTGCAATAAAGCACCTTGACCCTGTGGCATATAAGGAAATAGAAGACCTTCTTATGCACCGCAAAAACCACCGCGAGCAGATTTTGAGTGAAATACGCAGTAGAATTGAAGAGCGTTTGCACGAAACTATGCCAAATGCAACCCTTTCTTTCCAAGGACGCGTTAAATCAATTCACGGTATCTACCGCAAGATGTACGCGCAAGGTAGAACCTTTGACGAAATTTATGATATTTATGCTATTCGAATCATAACCGACACTGTTGCTGACTGCTACAATATTTTAGGTCTTATGCACGATATGTTCCGTCCTATTCCTAACAGGTTTAAGGACTATATTTCCACGCCAAAACCTAATATGTATCAGTCCTTGCACACGACGGTTATCAGCCGCGCGGGTATTCCTTTTGAAATTCAGATTCGCACCTTCGAAATGCACCATACTGCCGAATTCGGTATTGCGGCGCATTGGAAGTATAAAGAGGGTATTACCGAAAACGATAAGGGACTCGAAGAGCGTCTTGCTTGGATTAGACAGATTATCGATACTCAGGATACTACAAATGATGCTTCGGATATTTTCAGAACGATTAAGGTTGATCTCTCGGAAGAAGATGTCTTTGCGGTTACTCCAAAAGGCGATGTTATAAATCTGCCTTTAGGCGCTACCGTTGTTGACTTCGCTTTTGCAATTCACTCTGCCGTTGGAACGAGAATGGTCGGCGCTAAGGTTGACGGTAAGATTGTGCCTATTAACCACGAGGTTAAGACGGGCGAGGTTATCGAAATTTTAACCACAAATCAGTCAGGTCACGGACCGAGCCGAGATTGGCTAAATATCGCCGTTACTTCCTCGGCAAAGGCTAAAATCCGTTCTTGGTTCAAAAAGGAAAAGCGTGCTGAAAATATTGTTACAGGACAAAATGAATACGAAAAAGAGCTTCGCCGTAATAATATCAGTTTCACCGAAGAAGAACTCGAGACCTATACCGAAGAGCTTGCCAAAAAGTACCGTTTTGAAAACAGCGAGGATTTTTATGCGGCAATCGGCTACGGTGGAATTTTGCTTTCAAAGGTTCTGCCGAGAATTAAGGAAGACTATAATAAAAAGGTTTCTAATTCTAAACCAGCACCTGTACCTCAAACTGTCGAATACAATCATTCCAAGTCCTCTGACGGTGTTATCGTTGAGGGTATTGATAACTGCCTTATCAAGCTTTCGAAATGCTGTAACCCGTTGCCGGGTGACGATATAATCGGCTTTATAACGCGCGGTCACGGTGTTTCTATCCACAAGCGCGATTGTAATAACGTTCCCGTAAATATTCAGGATTCTGCCGAGCCTGACCGTTGGATTTCGGCACATTGGAACAGCAACAAGACCGAGATATTCACTTCGACATTAAAAGCGGTTGCTATTGACCGCGATGGTATTTTGATTGAGGTTATGAATGCGCTTAATAATATGCGCGTGCCGATTCACAGTATAAGCGCCCGTCAGACAAAGGACGGAAACTGCGTTATTATTATGACCATCAGTGCCGAAAGTGTTGAACATTTGCGCAGTATTATTGCCAGAATTGAAAAAGTACCGAAAATTTTCAATGTTGAAAGGATAACTCAGTAATGAAAGCTGTAATTCAAAGAGTAACCGAAGCTTCAGTTGCAGTTGATAATATGGTTGTCGGTAGTTGTAACGAGGGATATATGATACTTTTCGGTGCGGTCGAGGGCGACACACTTGAAGATGTTGAAATTCTCGCACAAAAAACAGTAAATCTTCGTGTTTTCTGCGACGAAAACGATAAAATGAATAGGTCAATTCTCGATATTGACGGTGAGATTTTAGCGATTTCACAGTTCACTCTTGCCGCTGATGTCAAAAAAGGTAACCGCCCGTCGTTTATTAAGGCGATGGAACCTGTAAAAGCCGAAGAATATTATGATATTTTTTGCCAAAAATTAAAAGAATTGGGTGTAAAGCGTGTCGAAAAAGGTGTTTTCGGCGGTGATATGAAGGTCACCCTTACAAACGACGGACCTGTAACAATACTTTACGACACAGAAATCTGGAGAAAAAATGGAAATTAAGGTTTTACCGCTCGGTCATATTGGGGCGAACTGTTACATGCTTTCTACCGAAAAAGCCGCTGTTGTTATTGATCCGGGTTTTAATTCGAAAATTGTGACACAGTTTCTTGCTGATAATATTGACAAAGAACGCTTGATTTTGCTTACCCACGCGCATTTTGACCATATCGGCGGTGCCGATGGTTTGCGCAGTCTTACCGATACTAAAATCGGTATAGGCGAATTTGACAATCAGGCTTTAGCTGATACAAGGCGTAATCTTTCTGACCGATTCCACGCTAAATTATCGCCTTTTGTTGCTGATATACTTTTTTTCGATAATCAAAAATTCAGCGTAGGGGATATTGACTTTGAAGTTATTCATACCCCTGGGCATACACCCGGTGGTGTTTGTTATCTCTCGGGCGAAGTATTGTTTTCGGGTGATACTTTATTTAATGGCAGTATCGGTAGAACTGATTTCTTTGACGGCGATTTTGATGCCCTCGAAAGATCAGTAAAACGGCTCTACACACTTGACGGCAAAACAGTTGTTTTAGCCGGTCATGGCGAAGCTACAACTATCGAAAACGAAAAAAATTCAAATCCCTTTATCAGAGGTATATAATGCAATTTTGCTTAATTGGACACAATTTCAGATACGAAATTGAAAAACTAATTCGAATATTTTTACCTTTTGAAAAAATTGAATACTTTGACGATTTGCAATGCGGAGAATTTTGCATTGTTACCGAATTTACGGATAATAAAGCAAAAGCAACCCTCAATTTCGGCGGCAAGGTGTATGAAAGCCTTAAAATTATCGAAAATAAGAACGCTGACAGTGAAAAAGACCGCGAACTGTTTTTAGCTCTTGCGGTTTACGACTGTTTTACCGTAGCTACAGGCTATTTTCCCGATTGGGGTATATTAACGGGTATCCGCCCTGCAAAACTCTTCTCTCGACTTAAAAAAGAGCGAGGCGAGGAGGAAACAGCCGAATATTTTTCGGATTATCTTAAGGTAAATCCCAAAAAACTCGCGATTTGCAAGGAAACCTTGAAAGGCGAGGGGCAGATAACCACGCTGTCGTGTGCAGATTCTTTTAGTCTTTATATATCGGTGCCGTTTTGCCCGACAAGATGTTCTTACTGTTCCTTTGTATCCCATTCGGTAGAGAGCGCCAAAAAGCTGATACCAGAATATGTAAAACTACTTTGTGAAGAATTAGTTGTTACCGCAAAAATCGCAAAAGAAAATAATTTAAGACTTGAAACTATTTACATAGGCGGCGGCACACCTACAACCCTTTCAGCAGAAGAATTAAAGACCGTTATGAAAACAGTCAGCGATAATTTTGACTTGTCAAATTTGCGCGAATACACGGTAGAAGCGGGCAGACCTGATACTATTACAAAGGAAAAACTTTTGGCTATCAAACAGGGCGGTGCTACGCGCATTAGTATAAATCCGCAGACAATGAATGATGATGTGCTAAAGGTTATCGGCAGAAATCATACTGCTAAACAAACTATCGAAGCCTTTAATTTGGCGCGCGAATGCGGTTTTAACAATATAAATACCGATTTAATAGCTGGGCTTCCGACCGATACTTTTGAGAGTTTCAAAAGCACCTTAAACGCGGTTTTGAATTTAAAACCCGAAAGTATTACGGTTCACTCGCTTTCAATGAAGCGCTCTTCAAAAATGACAAAATTCGGCGAAATTCCCGAAATCGAGATGGGAAAAACCGCTTCAAAGATGGTTGATTTCGCCCTAGAAACCTTAAAGGCTAACGGTATTTTCCCGTACTATATGTACCGCCAGAGTAAAACTGTCGGCAATCTTGAAAATGTCGGTTATTCAAAACGCGGATATGAATGTCTTTACAATGTTTTTATTATGGACGAAACACATACTATTCTTTCGTGCGGCGCGTCAGCGGTCACCAAGCTTCGCGAACCGAACGGCGACTATATTGAAAGAATTTTCAACTATAAATATCCCTTTGAATATATAAATAATTTCGAAGAAATTTTGAATCGCAAAAAGCGTATTAGCGAATTTTATACTACATATAAAACTTGATTTATGAGTGTTTATATGTTAATATAAGAAAAAATGGAGGTTTTCATTATGGATTTTTTTGATACCGCACTTAATAAAGCTAAGGAAACGCTTGATATTGTTACTAAAAAAACAGGTGAAGTTGTAACTGCGCAGAAGCAGAAGTTTGATATCGCTTCACTTGAAAACAAGCGTACAAAGGATTTCGAAAAATTAGGCGAAATTTATTTTGGTCTTATTAAGGATGCCGAAATCGAAGACGGCGAAACCAAGGCTTTGGTAGAGGCTATAATTAAAAAAGAAAACGAAATATTTCAATTAAAAGATGAGCTTAACGCTACAAGATATCAAAGAATTTGCCCCAATTGTCAGGCTAGTATCAGCAAGACTGCAGTTTACTGTTCTGCATGCGGAGCAAAATTAGAAATTGAAGAATAAATGGCTGTTTTCAGCCATTTTTTCATTGGAGGAAAAATGAAAGATTTGAAAATCGGTATTGTCGTTGCCGACATTGACGAATACAAGCCCTTTGAAGCAGAAATTGAAAAGGGCGAATTTGAAAGTTATACTTTCCTTAAAAGAAAAGGTCATAAATTTTTTGTTAAGAAGGGCGAGAATAGGGTAGAGGTGATTTCAATTCTCTGCGGAATAGGTAAAGTAAACGCCACTGCAGCTGCCATGCACCTTGTTGATATCGGTTGCGATATCATAATGAATTACGGTCTTTCGGGTGGTATTTCGGGTGTTTCACGCGGAAAGATTACCGCACCCGACAAGTTTATCGAACACGATTTCGACTTAACAGGTATCGGCTACGCGCTTTGCGAAAAGCCCTTGCAGGAATATATATATTATGCTGATAAAAAGTTATTAGAAACCGCAAAACAGGTTGTCGGCAGTTTAAAATTCGGCACTGCAGTATCGGGCGACCATTTTATTTGCGATAGCGTAGTCAGAGATACGCTTAAAGAAAATTTCGGCGCTATGTCTTGCGATATGGAAACCGCCGCTATTGCTTATGTTTGCGCTTTTTCCGATATATCATTCCTTGCTTTAAGAAGAATTTCCGACGATGCAGGGGAGGACGCTATCGACTCATACCGCGAAATGAACGCCGAGGACGACACCTTGCTTTCGGATTATTTAATAAAAATCATTAAGGAAATTTTATGAAAACGGTAAAACAAACCTTAACCGAGAATTCTCTTGTGCTGATAATTTCCACCGCTTTGGTAAAAATTATCGGTGCGCTTTTTAAAATACCGCTTGCCACTAACACATTTTTAGGCGATTTGGGCTTCGGTTACTATTCAGTAGCTCATGATATATTTATGCCTTTCTATGTTCTGGCAATTTCGGGACTGCCAAGCGCCGTATCGCAGATTACGGCTGAATATATCGCTAAAAAAAATTACCAATCGCTAGAATCTAACCTTAAAACCGTCAAAAAATTCTTTGCAATATTAGGTATTTTATTTTCAGTTGCAACTGCTATATTAAGTTTTGGGGTTGTATTCACCTCAGATACGGGAAAAGATGCCTTTCTAAGTATTTTAGCCATTGTTCCGTCGATTTTCCTGTGTTTTGTAATCTCGGCTTACAGAGGCTATTTTGAGGGCTTTAACAATATGTACCCGACCGCCGTTTCGAAAATAATTGAGGCTATTTTTAAATTAATATTTGGACTGATTTTAGCATTTATTGTCATAAACACTACCCATAGCCCCGCATTAGCTTCAGCGGCAGCTTTAGTAGCAATTTCAATCGGCACATTTATTGCTACCTTATATTTGTCATTTAAATATAAGCGCGTTAATCTATCAAACGAAAATTCGCCATTCGAATACGGGGAAGAAAAATACGGTTTTTCAGCTAAAACTATCTTCGCCATGACGGTACCGTATGTTTTGGCATCTCTAAGCGCGAGTATTGTTTCGTTAATCGATGTTGTAACCGTGAAGACTTATATTGCAAATGCTTCCCAAAGTTATTTCCAAAGCCTTAATATAACCACAAGCGATGTTTCAACCTATCTTTACGGTCTTCGCAGTAAAGCTTTTACCCTTTATTACCTGATACCGACAATTACTATGTCTATCGGCGTCGGCGCTTTGCCAGTTTTAGCCGAATACCGCACAAAAAAAGATGGTTCTTCGCTTAATAACAGCGCCAATTTCACCTTAAAGTTAATTTCGGTAATCACTTTTCCGGCTTCGGTGGGACTAATCGCCTTAAGCGGACCGATCATGAATTTATTATATTCTTCAACCGATACTTTTAGTGGTAATTTATTATTTCTTTACGGAATTGCGGCTCTGTTCGCCGGTGTTGCAATACCTCTTACTACCGTTAT
>JAZNLE010000010.1:0-25313 GCA_045578885.1 Acutalibacteraceae bacterium
GGCCACATGGTGGGAACAACAGGGCTCGAACCTGTGACCCTCTGCTTGTAAGGCAGATGCTCTCCCAGCTGAGCTATGCTCCCACGATGACCGCGCTGGCTTGCCAATGGCAACTCACCGGCGACAAGCAATATATTATCACAATACATTGACTTTGTCAAGCAAAATTTTTAATTTTTTTATAATTTTTTTAAAATATTTTGGATATCGGTTTTTGAGAAGCTGTAATCGGTATTACAAAAGTGACATTTGACATCAACTTGGGGTAAATCCTTAAGCATTCCCTCAAGTTCTTTCTTGCCGAGTCCTTGCAAAGTGGTTTCGATTTTTTCCCTACTGCATTTACATTTATATTCAACTTCTTGCGTATATATTACTTCCACATCAAAGCCTTCGAGAACATCGCGCACGATATCCTCGATATCCATTCCCTCGTCGAGAAGCTGTGTTACAGGCTTTACGCGAGCGAGATTATTTTCAATCTTTGTGATAATCTCGTCCTCGGTAAAGGGCAAAAGCTGAAGTATATATCCACCCGCTTTTTTAACCGTCAAATCAGGGTTGACAAGTACCCCCAAAGCGCAGACAGTCGGTATCTGTTCACTCGTAGCGTAATATGAAGTGATATCCTCAGCAATCTCGCCCGAAACAATCGGCACAAAGCCATTGTATGGCTCTTTCATACCAAGGTCTTTAACAACAAAAAGGTTGCCGTTTGTACCAACCGCTCCCGATACGTCAAGCTTACCGTTAGGCTTCAAGGGAATTTCGACAATATTATTCTGCGCATAACCGCGAACATTACCCGTAGAATCTGCTGATACAGTAATCGCGCCCGCAGGTCCGCCGCCATCAATCTTTAAAGATATCGAATTATCCTTACCTTTGAGCATATTGCCCATCATTGAAACAGCGGTAAGCATTCTGCCAAGAGCCGCAGTTATAACGGCAGAAGTGCCGTGTATTTGTTCAGCGCGAGCAACAATATCGGTGCTGTCAACCGCAGACACCATAACAGCGCCCTCGCTTGTGATACATCTTATAAGTTTTCCCATTTATTTTACCTTTCTTGTAACAAAGACCGCACGCTCGCTTGTGTTTTTAAGCGCATTTTCAGTCATATCGTCAAATATTTCTACAATCTCGAGCCCTGCATCCTCGCAAGCGGTTTTTACCTCTTGCATAGTATATGCGCGCTCGGAAAAATCTTCCGAAAACCTTTCATAAAGTCCGTCTTGCTCGACAAAAAAGTCAAGACTTATATCAACCGACAAATCCTTTTCGCAAAACTCATTCGCCCAGACACAGTAAACATCTTCGGTTTCGATAACAAAGACATTATTTCCGAGAACCGACCTATGTTTATATTCGGTATTAAGGTCAAATATAAAAAGACTGCCCTCTTCCAAAAAAAGCGAAACCTTTGCCACAGCCTTGCAAAAGGTTTTATAATCAGTGATATGATTAAGGCTGTCAAGACAGCATACCGCGCCGTCAACTGTGCCGTACAAATCGAGTTCCTCTGCCTTTTGACAAAGATAGAGAATATTTAAGTCCTGCTCTGCCGATTTTTCACGCGCAACCGAGAGCATCTCCTCGGACATATCAACACCGATAACCTCTATCCCCTGCCTCGCGAATTCATTGGAAAAACCGCCCGTGCCGCAGGCAACATCGAGTAACAGCGTAGGCTTTTTTCCGTACTTTTTAAAAAGCTTTAAAAGATATGATGTTCGTTTTTTATAGTCGACATCATACATTAAGCTGTCATAGTATTCCGAAAAATTACTGTACATATTATTTTAACCTTTTAAACGCCAATTCGAACCCCTCATTAATAGAGCGGTTTACACGGCTTATAGTAGCGGTAGAAGCGCCTGTCGCCTTTACAATATCGTTATAAATCTGCTTTTCGTTGAGCATTTTTGCCACTGCAAAACGCTGTGCTATGGCAGAAATTTCCTTTGGAGTACAAGCATCGCTGAAGAATTTATAAAGCTCTTCCCTTGTTTTGAGGGTGAGAATTGCATCAAAAAACAGGTCGTTAAAATTGTTTTTTTCCATTACGGCACCTCTTTTATATAGATTATAAATATTTTAACACATAAAAGCGCTAAAGTCAATTTGAAATACCTTTAATTTTAATTGAAAAATAAATACGGCTATGATATTATATATAGGTAAATAAAATTAAGGAAGTGTCTTATTGAATACTGTTAAAATTTTGCACTGTGCAGATATTCACATCGGTGCCGCAGATGCCTTTTTGGGCACAAATGCTGACAGCCGCCGATTTGAAACCCTTTTAACATTTGAAAATATAATTGATTTAGGTGCGCAAAACGGCGTTCAGATTATCGCTATCGCAGGCGACCTTTTTGACACCTCGGCGGTTGACAGCGCCTTTTCAGATGCGGTTTTGAGAAAAATCGAATCTATACCACAAATAAAGGTGGTATACGCTGCGGGCAACCACGACCCTCTCAACTCAGACTCGCCCTTTAACACAACCGACCTCCCCCAAAACCTTTATGTCTTACCCGAAAAGGACGGCTGTTTCACCTTTGACGATATAAAAACACGCGTTTACGGAAGGTCGTTTGTAACAGCGCACCTGAAAGGACAGGAAGAATTTACTATACAAGTACCGCAGGACGATTATATAAACATTATGGTACAGCACGGCGAACTTAAAAGCGACCTTGAATCCGATTACAATGCCATCACTCCGCGCTTTATCAAGAAAAGCGGTATGGACTATATCGCACTCGGCCATGTGCACAAACATACACCCATAGGCAGAATTGACAACGTTTCCTTTGCCTACTGCGGTTGCCCCGAAGGTCAGGGATTTGACGAATTAGATGAAAAGGGAATCTATCTCGGCGAGGTGCAAAAAGGCAAAATTGACTTACAGTTCATCCCCGTTTCAAAAAGAAAGCACCTGCACGAGAAAATCGATATCACCGATATTGCTGATATTTCGGTGCATATTCTCGCGGTTTTAAAGGATAAATATTCCGATTTTGAAAAGAATCTCTATAAAATCGAGCTTATAGGCGATATTCCAGAGGATTATAACCTCAATCTCACCGAAATTACCGCGCGCCTTAGCGACAAGCTGTACTTCGTAAAGGTCAAGGATTCCACCGAGTATAAAATCGACCTTGAAGCACTGGCGAAAGAAACCACACTTAAAGGTGTGTTTGTTAAAAATATGCTTTCAAAAATGAAGGATACAGACAATCCCCTGAAAATTAAAAAAGCCTTAAAGTTGGGACTTAAGGCTTTTAGCAGTGAGGTGAAATACAATGAAGATTAAAGCCTTACACATTTCCGCATTCGGCGGACTTAAAAACCTCGAACTCGATTTAGACAATTCATTCAATATAATCTACGGCGAAAACGAGCACGGCAAAACCACCGTTATGACTTTTATTAAAATGATGTTCTACGGCACCGAGCGTTCGTCCGCGCAACTAAGCAAAAACTTACGCAAAAAGTACACCCCTTGGGACAACAGCGTTATGGCGGGCAGTATTGATTTCGAAAATAACGGCCGTCTTTACCGCCTTGAGCGTATTTTCGGAAGCTCCAACTCGACCGACAAGGTAACCCTTATTGACTTAGGGCTTGGCACACGCGAAACTGTCGCGGCGGATATCGGTACTTCTCTTTTCGGGCTTTCATCCGCCGCATTTGAACGTAGTATATTCATCGGTCAGTTTGGCTTCCCCGAAAGCAACGCTTTAGCATCAGGTGAGCTTAACGGAAAGCTTTCAAATATTGCATCCACCGGTGACGAAACCGTTTCTTACGATGCCGTCAACAAGCGTCTTGAAACCGCAAAATTAGAGCTTATGTCAAAAAGTGGCAGAAGCGGTATTTATGATAAAAACGCAAAAATGTGCGAAGCTCTTCAAAACGAGCTTGACACCTCGCTTCTCGCCCACCAGACTATTGCCAAAACAAAAGAAACCGCAGAGCAAATGGCGGAGAAGATTAAAGCGTTACAAGAAAAGGCTTTGGCTCTTAAAACCAAAATTGAAGCAGAAAACGATGTTCGCAACGCCGAAAAATTGAAAGAACTTCTATCACTTAAAGAAAAACTCGACGAGCTTAACAGAACCCTCACCTTAAGTGACGGAAAAATCGCTGACGAGTTGTTTGTGAGAAAGGTGGAATTCTGCCTTTCAAAAATTCAAAATATTGAATCGAAAATTATCGCTAAGCAAAACGAAAACGCGCTTTTGGAAAGTAATTTGAAGTTGGCGCTCAACCCCACAGCCGATGCCACCCCCGAGAAACTTGAAGAGCTCGGCGAAAAAATAGAAAACCTCGAAAAAGAAAGCCGACAAACCTCGGCAAAAATCGCAGAGCTTTCGGCGCTTCCCAAAGCGAAATCGAGCATTATATGGTTTATTTTAGCAGGTGTGTTTGCAGTTTTGAGCGTTCCCCTATTTATTGATAATCTCACCAACATTCTAGCCTTTGCGAGTGTTTCGTTGGCGGTTGTATTTATATGTATAGCGCTTATCACCTCTTCAAAAGCGAAGCAAAAAAATGCCCGAACCGAAGCCGAGATTGTCGACCTTAAACTAAAGGAAAATCAGTTGATATCGATAATCGCTTCCGAAAAGGCGAATTTCACCGCGATAAACACCGCGCTTAACACCAACTCGGCAATGATTGAAAACCAAAAAGAAAAGCTCGCTGAAAATAATTCGCAAATCAAAACTCTCAGCGGTGAAAAGCAAACCGAAACCCAAACTCTTTTAAGTCTTTTCTCGTCACTAAAATCTGTCAACAGTCCCGAGCAGATAAAACAGGAACTTGACGAATTGAAAAAAAGTGCCGAAGCGCAAAAGGAATTAAAGCAAAATATCAACTATATTCTAAGGGATATCGGGAATATTTCGTACGAGGAGGCTAAGCAAAAACTCGACAATTTAAAGGTTGATACCGCTACCAACTTCGAAAAGTTAAAAACCGATTACGATAATCTCTTGCAAGAGATTACCGACCGCAAGACACAGCTTGCAACCGTTTTAGCAGAGATTAAATCGCTATCTAATAACGTTAAAAACCCCGAAGCCCTTAAAAAAGAACTCGGGGAACTGAAACAAAAAACCGAGGCGCAAAAAGAATACTGCGACTGCTTGGATATTGCGCTTATAACCCTCGCAGATTCCTATGCTGAAGTCCGTCAAAGCTACGGCTCGGTTTTGGAAAAGACAGCAAGCGAGATTTTCACAGGTCTTACAGACGGTAGATACAGCAATATGGCAATTTCAAAATCGTTTGATATAACGGTTGAAAAAAGCGATGTTTTTGGCAGCCGCGAGCTTGATTACCTGTCAAGCGGTACTGCCGACCAAGCGTATTTAAGTCTTCGTTTAGCATTGTCACATTTACTCACCGAAGAAAACGGCGCGTTGCCTATAATTCTTGACGATGCCTTAGCGCAGTACGACGACTCTCGCACAAAAACCGCCCTTAAATTCTTAAAGGAATATTCAACCAACGGACAGATAATAATGTTCACGTGTCATAAATTGATAGCTGATACCGCATCGCTTTTTGACGCAAACCAAATCACCTTATAACAAAAAACGCTCAAGGAAAATTCCTTGAGCGTTTTAAGTTTTAAATTTTAACAATCAATTCCGTTTGCAACATTTTCTAAAATATCGCTATACATTATATTATATCCGAAAGCGGATTCCGCGTTGCTTAAGAATACAGTTTCGCAACCCAAAGTTTCAACACTTCCGTCTTCGTAAGAAATTTCAACCTCGGTTAAAACGGTGTAACTACCGTCGTTGTTATCGGTAACAGCCGAAATCTTATGAGTGTAGATATTATATCCGCGGGGGATGATATAAACATAACCTTCTTTTTCGGTTTCTCCCAAGAAAGCGAAGTCATCATAAATCTTGCCGTACATATTGAAGATGTAGTCCTTAAGATAGGCCTCTTCTACAAAAGACTCTTCCGCCAAATCAAGAAGTGCCAAAACCGAATTGTTAACCAACGCGCTGTCATTATAAAAATCTTCATTGTAAACAAAGCTGTGGTTGAGCATATTAAGAAAACGGGTTTTGAGCGCTTTATCGATTGTATTATTTTTAGAAACTGTTATAACCTCGGTATTGTTGCTCTCGGGAACAGCATTATACGCTGCTTCGGGTTTAACACAAGCAAAAGACAGTAATACAACGCAGACTGTCAGCAACAATGAAAATATAACATTTTTACGCATAATACCGCCTCCTTAATTTCTATATACTAATTATATACAATACCTTACTAAAATTCCAAAAACAATTCAGTTACAAATTATTTCACTCTTGTAATTTTTTCACCTAAAATCTACCGCAAAAATTAACATTTTGTAATCTTTTGTCTGCCACTTCGAAATTTTAAATAAATAATGGTGCACTGTTTACTGCAAATTGCATAAATTTATAGATTTTAAATAATTTTTTTAAAACTTTTTTATAAGTTTTGGTTGTATTTACTAAAAAGGTGTGATATACTTTAATTTGTAAACTATTCACTTAAAGGAGTGCATCAAATTGAAAGACTACACGCAAGACGCCATCCGCAACGTTGCCCTTTTAGGACACGGCGGTTCGGGTAAAACAACACTGGCTGACGCTATCCTCTTCTACGGGAAGGCAACCGACCGTATAGGCAAGATCGGCGACAGCACAACCGTAATGGATTTTGATGCCGAAGAAAAGAAAAGAAAAACTTCCGTTTCGACTTCGGTTTACTCGCTCGAATTGGGCGACAGTAAACTTAATATTATAGACGCTCCCGGTCTTTTTGACTTCGCAGGCGGTATTTATGAAGCATTGACCGCTGCCGACAGCGCGATTATTACAATTTCTGGTAAATCAGGTCTTACCGTAGGCGCAAAGCAGGCATTTGAAAAGGCACGCGCTTTAAACAAAAGCGTTGCTTTCTTTGTAGGCAAGCTTGATTCCTCACACGCTCACTTCTACCGCGTATTATCCGCCCTTGCAGGTCAGTACGGCGCGGTTATCTGCCCCGTTATTGTTCCCTACCTCGAAAACGAGCAGGTTAAATGCTACATAAATCTTATCGAAAATAAGGCTTATGCCTGCACAGGTCTTGAAATCAAAGAGATGCGTATGCCTGTAAGCGAAGAAATCGACAATATGAGAAGTATGCTCTTAGAAGCCATCGCCACCACCGATGAAGAGCTTATGGAAAAATACTTCGCAGGCGAAGAATTTACTATCGATGAGATGCTACACGGTATGGCTATCGGCATCAAGAACGGTGACATCTGCCCCGTTTACAGTGGTGTTCAGCAGACAGGCGACGCTGTACCTATGATGGTTGACAATCTTTTGAAAGTTCTCCCCTCTGCCGCTGACTGCAAGTTTGTAAACTCTGACGGCGAAGAAAAAGACTTCAACGCTTCGGGCGATGCGGCACTTTGCGTATTCAAAACTATTGCCGACCCGTTTGTTGGCAAGCTTTCCTACTTCAAGGTTTTGTCGGGCGCTATCAAGAACGATATCCGCCTTATCAACAACCGTACTTCTTCAGAAGAACGCCTTTCCAAGATTATGTGGCTTAAGGCATCAAAGCAGGAGGATGCTTCGCAGATCGTTGCGGGTGATATCGGCGCAGTTGCAAAACTTGGCAATGTTCTGACAGGCGACACCTTATCCGCAAAGGGCGATATCGCAGTTGCTAAAATCGACTTCCCGCGCCCCAACCTTTCGGTTGCGGTTTACCCCAAAGCTAAGGGCGATGAAGAAAAAATCGCACAGGCTTTCAACCGTATGGCAGAAGAAGACCCGACAATTAAGGTATTTAACGATAAAGAAACAAAAGAACTTATCCTGTCAGCACTTGGCGAACAGCATATTGACGTTATCGTTTCCCGCTTAAAGAGTAAATTCGGTGCAGAGGCAGAACTCAAAAAGCCGAAGATTGCTTACCGCGAAACCATTCGCAAACCCGTCAAGGTTCAGGGCAGACATAAGAAACAGTCAGGCGGTCACGGTCAGTTCGGTGATGTTTGGATTAGATTTGAGCCATGTGAAAGTGAAGAATTAGTATTCTGCGAAGAAGTATTCGGTGGCGCAGTTCCCAAGAACTTCTTCCCCGCTGTTGAAAAGGGACTTCGCGATGCTTGTCAAAAGGGTGTTCTCGCAGGTTACCCAATGGTAGGTCTTAAGGCTACACTTTATGACGGCTCTTACCATCCTGTTGACTCTTCCGAAATGTCATTCAAGATGGCGGCAAGTATCGCTTACAAAGACGGTATCCCGCAAGCATCCCCCGTACTTCTCGAGCCTATCGGCACATTGAAAGTTTTAGTTCCTGACGAAATGCTCGGTGATGTTATCGGTGACATCAACAAACGCCGCGGCAGAATTATCGGTATGAACCCTTGTGATAACAAGATTCAGGAAATTATCGGTGAAGTGCCTATTGCCGAAATGTCTGACTTCTCAACCGCTATGCGCTCCATAACTCAAGGTACTGCAACCTTTACTTTGGAAATCGAAAGATATGAAGAAGTTCCCGCACAGATAGCACAAAAGGTTATTGAAAGTTCAAAAGAATAAAATAAAATGAAAAGAAGCCGTTTTCACGGCTTCTTTTCATTTTAAGGGGAGAAAAAATTCTTAAAACTTTTGGTTTTAAAAATATACCTTAAGGGTGCGGCTCCCTTTTGGGTACGAATATATAATAAACTAAATTTATGTCCTTTTTATTAACAAATTTAAAAAAATTTTTAAAGAATATAAAACTCTCCTTTCGTCAATAATAAATTCGAAAGGAATGATTTTATGAAATACACGCAATACTCCCGCAAGAAAAAAGGGAGTTCGGCTTTTTATATTGTTATAGCGCTCTGTCTTGTTTTAGTCGGCGTTGCAGCTTGGTTTGCATTTACAAGGGTTGACACAACCGAGCCAAAGGGCAATCTTTCCTCTATGGAAAGTCAGTTTGAGAGCAGTATGGATGAATATACCGACGACACCCCGTCATATAATGATAATGAAAACGAGGGTGTGCTCGATTTCACCGAATCTGATACTGCAAACGAGCAAGTAACTGACCAAGAATATGTTTCCAAACCCGAACCCGTTAAAGAAAAAGCCTACACAATGCCTGTAAACGGTGAAATTTTAAAAGATTTCAGCACTAATGCGCTTCAATATTCTGCAACCTACGGTGATATGCGAATACACGCGGCGGTTGATATCAGCTGCAGTGAGGGTACGCTTATAAGCTCTGTCAGTGACGGCAGAATTCAGGATATCGAAACCACAGCTGATTATGGCAAAATCGTCACAATCGACCACGGTGACGGTCTTGTGATAAAATACTGCGGACTTAAAAATATAACCGTCGAAAAAGACACCGCCATTCGTATGGGTGACAGTATTGGCGCTGTTGGAACTATTCCTTGTGAATGCTCTGACCAAAGTCACTTGCATATCGAAGCCTTTGAGAACGGAAAAAGCATTTCGATTTTTAAATTTTTCGAATAACTGCCCTCGGGAATCATTCGTTTAGGGGCGAAGAGAAGCCGTATTATTTACGGCTTTTTTCTTTTATTGACAAATTTAGACAAAGGCTTTAAAATATAGATAGTTGTTTTGAAAGGTGGGATTTTTTGAAATACGCTATCCTTTACAATCCTCATTCCTGCGGCGGAAACGGTCTTAAAATCGCAAAAGAAATTGAACAGCTTATGGGAGATAACACCTATTTCTACCACGACCTAACTGTAATAGACTCTCTGGGAGATTTTATTTCCGACTTAGAAGAAGATACCTGCGTTATATTAACAGGTGGCGACGGTACTCTTAACAGCTTTGTTAATAGTATTGATACCTCAACCGATAAAAAGATTTACTTCTATGCTTCGGGAAGCGGTAACGATTTTGCGCGAGATATAAATTTCAAAAAACGAACAAAACCCATTATTATAAATGATTACATAAAAAATCTTCCCACCGCTAATATAAATGGCAAAACATATAAGTTTATAAACTGCATAGGTTCTGGTATGGACGGCTACTGCTGTGGCGAAGTTGAAAGGCTTCGCGCAATTTCCAAAAAGCGCGGGAATTATCTTTTTGCCGCTATTAAAGCATTGATTTTTGCCTACAAGCCCTGCACCGTTTATGTCACCGCAGACAGTAAGGAATACACCTTCGAAAATACTTGGTTAGTGCCGACAATGAACGGAAGATTTTTCGGCGGCGGATTTATGGCAGCGCCTGACCAAGACCGCCAAAACCCCGACGGCACACTCTCGCTTGTAGCCATGCACAGCCGTAATTTCTTTAAAATTGTAACCGCCTTTTTACTTATAATGAAAGGTAAGCATACCAAAATGAAAAGTATGATAAAAGTGATAAAGGGACACGAATTTTCGGTAAAATTATCACGAAACGCAACCTTGCAAATCGACGGCGAAACCATCCCCGATGTCACCGAATATACCGTTTCTTCGGCCAAAATAACAGTAAAGCCACTCTGACGAGTGGCTTTTAATTTTTATCTATCAATATATTTATATCCTTTTTTTACTCCTAACAAATAATCCGCCGAAACCTTAAAATAATTACAAAAGGCGACAATATCAGAAAGCGACGGCTCACATTTTCCACATTCAATATATGAAAGTTTTCTTTGTGTAATTTTAAGAGCTTTGCCAAGTTGTGTTTGATTAAGATTTGCATCTTCTCGCAAATTCCTAACCTTTTCCCCAAAAGACAAATTCATTTATATCACCTATAGTTATTATAGTATAGACAAAAACTTTCTATTGATATATAGACAAAAAATGTCTATAATATCATTGTGAACACAATTTTTCTAAATATAGCTCAAAGGAGATTTTAAAATGAAAAAACTTTTATCACTATTTTTAAGCATAATAATGCTTGTAACTGTATTTGCTGCAATTGATTTACCCACCTCTGCCGCAAGCGGCTTCGACAATGCAATCACTATGGATTTTGATACAAATTATTCCAACTACGCAAATGCAGGCGATGTATATTATAAAATCACGGCTACACAAAAAGGCAAACTTGATATTAAGTTTAATCATGAATATAATGAAAATTCATATTACTGGCATATTTATATATACAAGCAAAACGATGATATGTTATATGATAGTTTCGCAGAAGAGCGATATATTTATACATATTCATCCGCCGTACACATACCTAGCATAGGTGTGAACAAAGGTGATACATACTTTATAAAAATCGTAAATGGCTGGAATGTTGAGAACTTAAAATTCACACTATCCGCCACTTTTTCTAAAACTAGTTATTTTGAACAAGAATTTAATAATTCTTTTAGTTCAGCAAACAAAATATCACTTAACAATACATATAAAGGTTTTTCATATCACAGTGATGATTATTTTAAAATTGTAGTACCTGCTAATGGCACATTAAATATTAAATTCAATCATGAATATACAAACGATTCATATTATTGGCATATCTATACATATAAAAAGAATCTCGACGGACTGTATAACCAAATTTGCGAAAACAAATATGTTTATGCCAATAATTCTTCCAGTACAAATATCAATATTGGCAATGTGAAAAAATCTGAAACTTATTATATAAAAATCGTAGATGGATGGAATGTTGGCAGATTATACTATACACTTAAACCAACCCTTAAAATTGAAAATCCAGGTACGCCGAAAGTAACATTTAGTGGTAGCAAAGCAAAAGTTAAATGGACAAAAGCCTCAGGTGTTACAGGATATCAAGTGCAAATTACAAAAGATTCAAAATTCAAGAAAATTGCTTACGAAAAAACAACCTCAAAAAACTATATAACCAAAACACTCAGTTATAATACAAAATATTATGTAAGAGTTCGAGCCTACAAAAAAGTCGGAAGCAAAAAGTATTACAGCAGTTGGAAAACCAAAAAAGACATCTGTAATATCAAAAAGTTAAGCACACCAAAGATTAGCGTAAGTAAAAGTAAGGCTAAAATTAAATGGAGTAAATCCTCAGGTGTAAGCGGCTATCAGGTTCAGGTTTCAACAAGTAAAAGCTTTAAGAAATTAAAAGTTAACAAATATAAATCTTCTGCCTCTTATACAAAAACTCTGAGCCGAAAAACCAAATATTATACAAGAGTCCGCGCCTATAAAAAAATTAACGGCAAAAAACAATACGGAAAATGGTCAACCGTTAAATCTTTCAAGACAAAATAGTAGTCAAAATAATCTTTACCCCTGGCTCCCTCTGACGAGGGAGCTGTCTTTTTGTAAAAAAGACTGAGGGAGAGAAAAACGACTACCCCTCAGTCAATATAGATATATTGTAGGGACCGGCGTCCTCGACGGTCCTTTGAAATTTGATATGGCCTAACGGACAGTCCGGAGGCCTGTCCCTACGGACTATCTATATAAACACATAACAAAGATATCTTTTTATTTTACCTATTGACATTTACACATTATTATGTATAATATAATTAAAAAGTGTCTTATTTAAGACAATTTCGTGGTGATATAGATTGAATTGCTCTAATTTATTTATATTTGACGGTTTGAGCGAGCAGGATACCGCGCAAATCTCTGCCCTGTTCCCAGAACCGCAAAGATATAAAAAAGGTGAAGTTATATATTCAGGCGAAACCTTTAAAAACGCTCTCGGCTTTGTGGTAAAGGGTACTGCCGTTGCGGTTTCCAATAACGATAACAAGGTTTACCTTAAAAGCTTTGACCAAAATATGTGCTTCGGTGCGGCAGCGCTGTTTGGCGGCAAGGACACCTATGTAAGCACAATAACCGCTAAAACCGACATTGAAATTCTTTTCATCCCCGAGGAGCAGTTAAAAGAAATCTTCACAAAGTATCCCAAAACAGCAATAAACTACATTGCTTTTTTGTCTGACAAGGTTCGCTTTTTAAATACAAAATTACGCGTAATCTCCTGTATGAGCGCAGAGGACACGGTACTTACCTATCTATCTAATGTTACCGACAGCGACGGTTACGCTAATATTCCTAAAAATATGACCATTTTTGCAAAGATGTTAGGTCTCAGCCGCGCAAGTCTGTATAGGGCACTTGACATTCTCGAAAACAACGGAAGTATTTTAAAGGAAAATAATAAATTCAAGGTGATAAAAAATGAAAAAACTAATTAGCATCCTATTAACCCTCGTCCTTATTTTGTCGTTCGTCGGCTGTGCTAAGGACACAACAACCATCAAAGCCAATGTTTACGGTATTGCAGGCCCCACAGGTATCGGTCTTGCCAACCTTATGAAAGACGCTAAAGACGGCAAGGGCAGTCTTGACTATAATTTGCAGTTAGCTGCTTCCAATGACGAAATCGTTGCTAAAATCTCCAACGGTGAAGCAGATATCGCAGCCGTTGCTACAAACCTCGCTTCCACCCTCTACAACAAAACAAACGGCGGCATTAAGGTTCTCGCTGTAAACACCTTGGGTGTGCTTAATGTTGTTACAAAGGGTGTAGAAGTAACCTCAATCAAAGACCTTAAGGGCAAAACTGTTTATTCAACAGGTCAGGGCGCAAACCCCGAATATATTTTAAACGCCATTCTCGAAAACAACGGTCTTAAAGTAGGTGAAGATGTAACTATTGAGTTTGTTTCCCAACCTGCAGAGCTTGTTGCAAAGGTCATTCCCGCAAAAGAAGCCATTGTTATCGCACCACAACCTGTTGCAACCACCATCACCGTTCAGGACAAGAAAGCCAAAATCGCTATCGACCTTAACGACGAATGGAATAAATTCAACGACAAGAAGCTCGTAATGGGTTGCATTATTGCCAGAAATGAATATATTGAAGAAAATCCCGAAGCAATCGAGGCTTTCTTAAAGGATTATGAAACATCTATCAAAGCAGTAAGTGAAGACATCGACGCTACAGCTGCCGCTTGCGAAGAATTTGCAATTATCCCCAAAGCCGCAGTTGCTAAAAAGGCTATCCCCTACTGCAACATAGTTTTTGAAGACGGCGAAGAAATGAAGACAGACCTTTCGGCTTATCTCAACTTCTTGTTCAAGGCAAATCCAAAGAGCATCGGCGGAAAACTCCCCGCAGATGACTTCTACTATGGTAAATAAGATACTCAAAAAGACTGCCATACTCTTTCTTTGGATTGCGGTATGGCAGTTTTTGTCTATGATAATCGCGCGGGAGCTTATAATCCCGTCGCCCTTAAGCACCCTAAACGCTCTTTTGAGATTAGCCGAAACAAAAGAGTTTTATATCTCGGTGCTTATATCACTTCTTCGTATTGTCTGCGGCTTTACGCTGGGAGTTGTGGTTGGTTTCTTTGGCGGAATATTCTCCTTTAAAAACCGTCTTTTCAAAGAGGTAACCTCTCCCCTCTTACAGCTTATAAAAGCCGTACCTGTCGCTTCCTTTATAATACTCGTTTTCTTCTGGTTTAGAAGCACCTATCTTCCGATATTTATTGCTTTTTTGATGGTGTTGCCGATTATCTGGTCGACAACCGAAACCGCGCTTGAGAACATCGACATAAAGTATGACGAAATGGGCAAGATATTCGGCCTTAGTGACCTTAAAATCTTTTTAAAGATTAAATTACCGCTCATTTTTCCTGCCTTTATAAGTTCTTGCCTTACTTCGCTCGGCTTTGCTTGGAAATCGGGTATTGCGGCGGAGGTAATTGCCAAACCGCAGGGCTCTTTGGGCGGTATGCTTGAGCAGTCAAAAACCCACCTCGAAATTGCGGAGGTTTTCGCACTGACTGCAATTGTGGCTGTGCTTTCACTCTTGCTCGAAATCACACTTAAAAAACTTTTCAGGAGGTATCGAAATGATAAGCATTAACAATATCTCCTTTGCCTACGGCGACAAAAAGATTTTTGAAAACTTTTCGCTTAAAATCGGCAAAAACGACCGTATATGGCTTTCGGGTCAAAGCGGTTGTGGAAAAACAACCCTTATCCGCCTTATTTTAGGGCTCGAAACCGCCCAAAAAGGCGAAATTATAAAACCCGATAATCTGAATGCCTCGGTAGTTTTTCAAGAAGACCGTCTTTTACCCTTTAAAACCGCGCTACAGAACATTATGCTCGTAAGCCGCAATCCTGACCTTGCGCGCGAAAATCTGAAAGCGCTTGGTATTGAGGATAGCGCAAATACATTAGTTAATGAGCTTTCAGGCGGTATGCAGCGGCGCGTCGCAATCGCGCGGGCGCTTTCATGTGAGTTCGACTATCTCATACTCGACGAAGCCTTTACAGGTCTTGACAAGGAAAATATTATCCTTGCCGTAAAGCAAATCCTAAAAATCGCAAAAGATAAACCAATAATAATAATCACACATTCCCCTTTCGAGGCTTCAATTTTGGGAGTAAAAGAGGTAAAACTGTAAACCTTAAATATAAGGTTTACAGTTTTTATTTGACAACAATAGTATATTGTAATATAATTTTAAAGTAAAAGTTAGGAGTGACCTTTAATGAAAATAGCAATTTTAGGCTATGGCAACTTAGGACGCGGTGTTGAAGCCGCTATAAAGCAAAACAGCGATATGTCCCTTTTTGCTGTCTTTACCCGCCGAAATCCCGAAACCGTAAAGATTCAAACCGAAACCGCAAAGGTTTTGCATATCGACGATATTTTAAAATACAAGGACGAAATCGATGTGCTTGTAATCTGTGGCGGAAGCGCTACCGATTTGCCTGTGCAAACCCCCGAATATGTTAAGCATTTCAATGTTATTGACAGCTTTGACACCCACGCAAAAATCCCCGAACATTTTGAGAATGTCGACAAAAATGCGCAAAACAGCGGTAAAATCGGTATCATCTCGGTCGGTTGGGACCCAGGTATGTTTTCTCTTAACCGCCTTTATGCTAACGCTATTTTGCCAAATGGCAACGACTATACCTTCTGGGGAAAAGGTGTCAGCCAAGGCCATTCTGACGCGATAAGAAGAATTGACGGTGTTATTGATGCCCGTCAGTACACAATTCCCGTAGAGTCGGCTGTAAACGCTGTTAAAAACGGCGAAACTCCCGAATTCACAACAAGACAAAAACACACGAGAGAATGCTTTGTGGTAGCAGAAGACGGCGCTGACAAGGCTCGCATTGAAAAAGAAATTGTTACAATGCCCAACTACTTTGCCGACTATGACACCACCGTTCACTTCATAACAATAGAAGAAATGAAGCGCGACCACTCAGGACTTCCACACGGCGGTACAGTTATCAGAAGCGGTAAGACAGGTTGGAACGAAGAAAACAGCGCTATAATCGAATATAACTTAAAGCTTGACTCCAACCCCGAATTTACCGCAAGTGTGCTTGTAGCCTACGCTCGCGCGGCTTATAGGTTAAACCAAAAGGGCGATAAGGGTTGTAAAACCGTCTTTGATATTCCGCCCGTACTATTATCACAAGAATCTCCCAAAAACCTGAGAAGGAATTTATTATAAAACATAACAGACTTGTAGCAAATGCAAGTCTGTTATATTTCTATATAGCAATGTTATTTAAAACTATTTATAAAATATCAAACTTTAGTTATTCACTTGAATTTAATTTTCCAATAGCATGCATTAATGCAATTTGTATATCCTTAGACTCAATCACAAAGAATTCTTTAAATCAAATCTTAAATATATCATATATAAGACCGTATTTTCACTGTTGGATTTTTCCACCATTTCCCGCCTCGTGAAGACAACTTTACGAAACGCATAATTTATTAGTCCGCTTATTGTAGAATTGACTTATTATTGTTATAATGATATAATACTATTAATTCAAGTATAGTGTTATAGGGGTGGCGGTATTTTATGTTGCTTGAAAATGTAAAAGAACAAAAAATATCAAATGCTAGAAATTACGGTGTAGATGCTTTGCGATTGCTCGCGATGTTTTTTGTGACCATTTTACATACTTTAGGTCATGGCGGTGTTCTTAGAAATACCACAGGTATAGCAAACTATTCTGCATATTTAATTGAAATAATTGCATATTGTGCAGTAAATTGCTATGCGGTTATAAGCGGTTTTGTAATGTACACCGAAGAAGAAAAGCCATATTGTTATTCAAAATACATAACAATATGGTTACAGGTATTCTTTTATTCTTTTAGCATCGGTTTATTAGCTTTTATTATAAGAGGAAATGATGCAATAACATTCAAAGAACTTATAAAATTCGCTTTACCTGTCACGACCAAAAGATATTGGTATTTTAGTAGCTACACTGCGCTTTTTTTCACTGTACCTTTTTTGAACAATTTTATACGCAGACTATCAAAAAAAGATACTACAAATTTAATTATATTGCTTTTTGTTCTTTTTGTTTGCTTTGGTCATTTAAGAGATTCTTTTTATCTTAACAATGGGTACAGTTTTATCTGGCTTGCCATAATGTATTTATTTGGAGCTTGGCTTAAAAAATGTAATATCCCACAAAAAATAAAAATAAGCTGCGCAATTTACATGTTGCTTACCTGTACATTTATTACTTGGTTATTTAAAATTTTATCACCGATAGGCGAAAATTTATTTATATCTTATCTCAGTCCCACTATTGTCTTAAATACACTTAGTTGGTTAGTGATTTTTTCAAAATTTAAAATAGCAAAAAAGGTCCAATCTGTTATCAGATTTTTTTCTCCTGCAGCTTTTGGTGTTTATTTAATACATGAACATGGATTTATAAGAGATAATTTTATAACTGATAAATTTATATGGATAAACAATTTCGATTGGTGGCTTATTCCGCTCATAAGTTTATGCTGCGCATTTTGTATATTTGTGATATGTTTATGCATCGAAAGAATAAGGTTAAGTTTATTTAAAATATTAAAAATAAATGAAACAACAGAAAAAATTTTTTCGAAAATAGAAATCATTTTAAAAAAATTTTTAAATATTTTTTTAAATTATATAGAATTATAAAAAAATATTTATTATATGCAAAAACAGACCTGAATAGATTCACATTCAGGTCTGTTCGCTTTTACAATATATCAAATAAAACCAACAACATATAAAAACAAAATTTTATATCAAAACTGCAAGGTTTTTTCTTTATTTGTAGGATTATAAAGTCGGTATTTTACACCTGCGGTGTCAAACATTCTTTTAGCCGCCTTTACACCGTCAGTGTCAGCATATTTATCTTCCTTGTAAACCACTTCTTTTATCCCCGACTGAATTATCGCTTTCGCGCATTCGTTACATGGGAAAAGGGTTACATAAACTGTGCAACCGCGGACATTACCGCGTTCACAGTTCAAAATAGCGTTAAATTCAGCGTGGCAAACATAAAGATATTTGGAATTAAGCGGGTCGCCCTCGCGTTCCCAAGGGTATTCGTCGTCACTGCAATTACGTGGCATACCGTTATATCCCATGGACAAAATGCGCTTATCTTCATTAACAATACAAGCGCCGACCTGGGTTGACGGGTCTTTACTGCGCATAGCCGAAAGCATTGCAATACCCATAAAATACTCGTCCCAAGTTAAATAATCATCTCTTTTCATTTATGTCACCTCTTATAAATATAATATACTCTATTTGGAAATTTTGCAATCCTTATTTTTTAAAAGGTAAATTCCACACAAAACTATTACAAGCGAAAAAACCGATGCTACAGCAAAGCCCCAATTAAGCCCGACTTCGTCGGCAACGATTCCCACTATCCAAGGTCCTAAGCAACAGCCTGTATCACCACACATCGCAAGGGCGCTGAACATAACCGCTCCGCCGTTTTTGAAAGAAGCGGCACCAAGAGAATAAACCCCAGGCCACGATACACTGACAGTAAATCCACATAGAGCGCAGAAGACAAGCGCTACCGCCGCGATATTACAAACCGCTACCGCCATATAACAAATAAAACCAAAGATATTAAGTGCTATGAGCAGTTTTACAAACGAAATTTTCTTGGAATACTTAGCATAAAAAATTCTTCCAAGCCCCATAAAGAGCGAAAATGCGCAAGGTCCTGCAATATCACCTACCGCCTTGGAAACACCTAAAGCGTTCTGCGCAAAAATTGATGCCCACTCAGCCATAGCAATCTCACTTGCGCCACCGCAAAACATCATAAGCATAAAAATCAAAAATCTTTTATTCTTTAACAGTTCTCCGAAAGTTGCGGTTTTTTGCTCGGGGTCGGGCTCAATAATCGGAACTCTTAAAAAGCTCCACATATTCACAAAAGGTATAACCGACCATATAAGCGGAATTACAAACCAGTTTTTAAAGCCGAAAACATAAACAAGCGCGGTGGTTAAAGCCACTGTGCACGCCTGCCCCCAACAGTAAAAGGAATGAAGAACCGCCATATTGCCCGACTTATTACGTGTGGGAAGCATTTCTATCATAGGGCTTAAGATAACCTCGGTAAACCCGCTTCCCACTGCGTAAATTGTAATGCAAATAATCATTGCAAAATAGGGATCCATAATATTTGGCAGTACACTCAAAAGCGCAAGTCCCCAAAATGCCATAAACTGCGAAAGGAAAGCGCCCTTTCGGTAACCTATTTTTTGAAGTATCAAAGGTGTGACTGCGTCAATAAACATCTGCGCCAGGAAGTTAAAGAACATAAGAGTTCCAAGCTGTTTATAATTAAGCGCATAAACATCCTGAAGCGCTATAAAAAGTATCGGCAAAAAGCTGTTTACAACCGCCTGCACAAAAAAGCCGACATACCCCGAAATTTTTGTTGTCAGATAATTCTTTTTCATTTTAAACCTAATATAAGCGGTGAAATTTCGCTCGGATTTTCGAGTAAGTAATCTGAACCATTTTCCACTAATTCCTCGCGTGTTCTAAATCCCCAAAGCGCGCCTACTGCCACACAGCCTGTATTTTTGGCAGTCAGCATATCCATTCCCGAATCGCCTACAAAAGCGCATTCCTTTGGACTTACGCCTAATTCCTTTATAATAGCAAGTGTAGAAGTCGGGTCGGGCTTTAGCGGATAACCCTCACGCTTGCCAAACGCCAACTGAAAACTGCCTTTAAAAAACTTATCTGCAATTTTTCTTACCATTTCGTCATTCTTATTGGAAACCACCGCTAATTTAATTCCTTTTTCTTTTAACTCGGAAATCGTTTGCGGTATATAATCATACGGCGAAGTTTTATCCAAAAAATGCTCGCGATAATGCGCCAAAAATTCAAGGTAGACCTTTTGCTGCACTTCGGTATTAAAACGCTCCTTCGGAATAGCTCGTTCTATTAGTTTTAACATCCCATCACCGACAAAATAATTAAACTTTTCCTTTTCGTGTGTGGGGAAACCGTATTTTTGCAACGCAAAATTCGTGCTGTCGCACAAATCACCAAGCGAATCGACAAGTGTGCCGTCCAAATCAAATATAACTGCCTTTATCATAAAAACTCCCATATACAAAAAATCCCTGAGTGAAACTCAGGGTTTGTTTGTAAGAAATATTATACAGCTCTGGTAACTTTTCCTGAACGTAAGCAACGGGTGCAAACATTGATACGACGGGGAGCGCCGTTAACGATTGCTTTAACCTTCTTTACGTTGGGCTTCCAAGTTCTGTTAGAACGTCTGTGTGAGTGAGAAACCTTAATACCGAAAGCAATTTCTTTACTGCAGATATCACATTTAGCCATGGTCTGCACCTCCTTCTTTTTTGTCAGCAAACTTTTACTGACCGCATAGCAAGATATATAATATCACATATAATCACAAAAATCAAGTATTTTTTTTACTTTTTTTAATGTTCGCTTCTTGTAGGCCTGTTCATAAGCTTTTTAACCGATTCACCGACATCGCCGCCCTCGTACAAAACAGCATAGCATTCGTTAATAATCGGTAATTCAACACCGTATTTTTCACCAAGCTTATAAGCAATCTCCGCCGCGTAATAACCCTCAACAGTGCCGACTTCTGCCAAAGCCTCTTTAACAGATACACCGCTTCCCACCTTGTATCCGAAACGGTTATTACGACTGTGACGCGAAGTACAAGTAACTACAAGGTCGCCTATACCCGTAAGACCTGCAAAGGTAAATTCCTTAGCGCCCATACAAACGCCAAGTCGTGTCATTTCAGCAAGACCGCGTGTTATAAGCGCGGCTTTAGAGTTATCCCCAAGACCCAAGCCGTCGCAAAAGCCTGCGGCAATGGCTATAACATTCTTGAGTGCCCCGCCAAGTTCGACACCCGTAATGTCGGTAGAAGTGTAAACTCGCAAGGTTTCGCTTGTCATAATATCCTGTACGACCTGTGACGCTGCCAAAGATTTCGAAGTAGCGACAATTGAGGTCGGGATATTGCGTGCGACCTCCTCTGCGTGAGAGGGTCCCGAAAGGGCAACGACAGTAGCATTCGGGATTTCGTCACCTATAACATCTGCCAAAAACTTAAGACTTTCACTTTCAAATCCTTTTGAAACATTGACGATTATACCGTCCTGTTTGTACTGCGCAAGATTATGCGCAACACTTCTTACAGCGGTAGAGGGTGTAGCTATAATAGTTATATTATCACCTTTCACAACCGACAAATCGCTCGTTATGTTAATACCCACGGGCAAAAATACACCGCGAAGCAGTTTTTCATTAGTGCGATTTTTAAGTAACATTTCCACTTCTTCAGGAAAAGGTGACCAAAGGGTAACATCATTGCCGTTATTAAAAGCCGAAATAGCTAAAGCCATTCCCCAACCGCCTGAGCCTAGAACAGTTATTTTAGCCATCATTTCCCTCCGAATTTTACTTTGGATTCGTTTCCTGCAATAAGGCGCTTGATATTATCCTTATGCTTACCGATAACAATCGCACCCATACCCAAACTCAAAACAATCTGCGGAAATATAAGTGCTGTTTTATCGCAAAAAATAATTGAAAGGACAACAACAGTAACCGCCGCCAAAATCGAACTTAAAGAAACATATTTGGAAGTAAATAAGCATATTGCAAAAACTGTAAGGCCGATAATAATAGCAATTGGACAACAAACCGCAAAAATACCAACGCTTGTAGCAACGCCCTTGCCACCCTTAAAGCCAAAGAAAAACGGGAACACATGACCTACCATACAAGCAAGTCCGCAAAGGAACGCGCCAATAATTCCGCGCGACAGTTCAGCATTCGTCTGTGTAAAAACATAATCAAATATAACTTTGCCGAGGTAGCTTGCCACAAAGCCTTTTAAAGCATCGAAAATAAAGGTTAAAGCACCAGGCAAAAAACCTGCGTTACGCATAACATTTGTGGTGCCTGCGTTACCGCTACCAAGCTCTCTAACATCCTTTTTCATAAAGGCTCTTGCAAAAATAACTGCAAAGTTTATACTTCCTATTAAATAAGCGGCAATAACCGTTACAATAACTGTCATAATCATTATTTCTCTCCTCTTTCTCTTATAACAAATCTGACAGGGGTACCCTCAAGTCCGAAAATCGACCTGATTTGATTTTCAAGGTAACGCTGATACGAAAAATGGAAAAGCTCAGCGTTGTTACAGAAGCAAACAAATGTCGGCGGTTTGGTCGAAGCCTGAGTCATATAGTAAATCTTAAGGCGTTTGCCCTTATCCGACGGCGGTTGAACACGCGCTGTCGCATCTGCGAGAATATCGTTAAGCTTGCCCGTAGAGATGCGCATTGTATTCTGCTCATTTACATATTTAATAAGGTCAAAAAGGCGGTCAACACGCTGACCTGTCTTTGCCGAAATAAATATAATCGGTGCGTAAGGCATAAAGGAAAAATCGTTCATAAGGCTCTTGCGATAGGAGTCCATCGTTTTGCCGTCTTTTTCGACCGCATCCCACTTATTAACCGCGATAATACAAGCCTTGCCCTCTTCGAGCGCCAAACCTGCAACCTTTGAGTCCTGTTCGGTAAAGCCGTCCTTACCATCAATCATAATAACACAAACATCGGCGCGTTCAATAGCCATTTTGGCGCGAAGTACGCTGTATTTTTCGATTTTATCGTCAACCTTACTCTTACGGCGAAGACCTGCAGTATCAATAAAGTTATAGGTCACACCGTCACGCTCGATTTTGGTATCGATAGCATCGCGTGTAGTACCTGCGATATTCGAAACAATAACCCTCTCTTCGCCCGAAATCTGATTAACAAGCGAAGATTTGCCTGCGTTAGGTTTACCAATTATTGCGACATTTATGATATCCTCGTCTTCGGCTTCAAATTCGCTTTCAGGGATATTTTCGATAACCGCGTCAAGCAAATCGCCTGTTCCGTGACCGTGCACCGAAGAAACGGCAATCGGTTCACCGAGGCCTAAATTGTAAAATTCGTAAAACTCTAAGGGCGTATTGCCGATGTTATCGCATTTATTAACGCACAATACAATCGGTTTTCCGCTTTTTTGAAGCATCGCCGCAACATCCATATCAGCCGCAGTCACACCGCTTTTAAGGTCGGTCACCAAAATTATAACCGAAGCGGTATCGATAGCAAGCTGTGCCTGCGAGCGCATACTTTTTAAGATAATATCGTCGGTCTTAGGCTCGATACCGCCCGTATCAACGAACATCATCTTTTTACCGAGCCATTCGCCGTCGCCGTAGATACGGTCGCGTGTGACACCCGGTGTATCGTCGACAATAGAAAGTCTTTTGCCGATTATTTTATTGAAAAGTGTGGATTTTCCCACATTAGGTCTGCCCACAACGGCAACAATCGGTTTTGCCATAGTCTTCTCCTTTTAAATTTCTTCACCTAAAATTCTACTAATCATTTCATACCCGTCAACCTCGACGGCGGTAATCTTTACATGGAGTTTTTCTGAAAGTTCGTCCACCGTTACACTATCTAAGAACATATCACGCTCACTCCGAAGCATTACGGCAGGGATAAGCAGTTCCTCACCTAAATCCTTACCACTCAACTGCTTCTCAATATCAGTCGCAGTAACAAGTCCCGCAACAGTAATTGAATGACCGAAATAATCATTCTCTATAGCATAAACGCTACACTCTAGATTATCCCATTTTTTGACTGTTTTGTCAACTATTTCCGTAATAAGCGGATAAGCGTCAACGCCTGTCACCAGGGTGATTTTACGCTTTTCTTTTAACTCGTAATCAGTAATCGCAATAGCATCGGTAGCCTCTTTCAAAAGAAGCGACCAAAGCCCCACCCCGTTTTCAAGCTGTAAAAACTCGCCATAATACTCGGCATCTGGCATATTACGACCTGCGAGCAGATAAAACTCGTCCGACGCGTAACAACGGCGGTTGCCGTATTTTTCGAGCGTAATATCACCGAAACGGTTTATAATATCAATGGTTTTTTCGGCATTTTCCTTATCAAAAGCCTTAAGCTCGGGCAGTCCCTCGCGGTGTGCCGTAAGACCAACAGGTACTGCTGCCACACACTCGACATTTTCGAGCGCTGTAAGGTCCGAAAGAGTTCTCTCAAGCTCCTTGCCGTCATTCATTTCGGGCACTAATACAAGCTGACAGTTAAGCTTAATCCCCGCATCGTTAAAACGGTTTATAATCTCCAAAACCTTACCTGCATTCTTATTGCACATCATCTTAACGCGAAGCTCGGGGTTAGTAGTATGAACCGAGATGTTTATAGGGCTTATATGCATTTTTATAATACGCTCAATCTCGTGTTCGGTGATATTTGTAAGGGTGATATAGTTACCGAAAAGGAAAGAAAGGCGCGAATCGTCGTCCTTGAAATAAAGGCTTTCGCGCATACCCTTTGGCAACTGGTCAATAAAGCAGAAAACACACTTATTAAGGCAAGAATGCTTTTTATCCATAAGATAGGTCTGAAACCTAAGGCCTAATTCCTCGTCCTCGTTTTTCTTAACCCTTTTGCGCTTAATTTTGCCTTTATCGTTTATAAACTCAAGCAAAAGCTTATCGGAATTCTGATAAAAGCG
The DNA here is from genome assembly GCA_045578885.1 of Acutalibacteraceae bacterium. Lineage (GTDB taxonomy): Bacteria > Bacillota > Clostridia > Oscillospirales > Acutalibacteraceae > UBA737. The sequence goes on from JAZNLE010000010.1 coordinate 24,949, forward strand.
GTAATCGAGTACATCCATTATTTCGTTACCGTTAAGCGATAACAATGTATAACCGCTTTTAAGTCCACACTTGTAAGCAGGACTTCTCTTTTCAACCGACTCTATTATAACAGACATACTAATCCCCCCTTTTTAAGTAATGAGAAAAAAATCAGAGAAGGAATGTTCCCTCTCTGATTTTGCGATAATTTTTCAATTATTCAGCTTCTGTTGCAACAACTTCACGATTTTTATACTGACCGCAAGCAGCGCAAAGTCTGTGAGGGCGCTTATAAGCACCGCAAGCGCACTTTACTAAAGTAGGAGCGCTAATCTTCCAAACATTGTTTCTTCTCTTATCTCTTCTTGCTTTTGAATGCTTTCTC
>JAZNLE010000011.1:0-5845 GCA_045578885.1 Acutalibacteraceae bacterium
ATTGCGAACAGTTACTGTAAAGCCTGTCGGTGCGCCGAGCTTTGTAGCATCGTCAGAGAAGCTGTACTGAGTTTTTGCCATACAAACGGGGCAAGCGCCGAAGCCGAGGTCTGTAAGGGTTGCAATTTGCTTTTTAGCAGCCGGTGTAAAGATTACACCGTCACCGCCGTAAACCTTGCGAACGATAGCGTCAATCTTTTCTTCGATAGAAAGGTCACTTTCGTAAGAGAAGGTGAAGTCGCCCTTTTCTTCGTTGCAAAGGCGTACAACTTCTTTAGCGAGTTCAACACCGCCTTCGCCGCCTTTTGCCCATACATCCGACAATACAACATTTACGCCGAGTTCTTTACACTTTGCGATAATAAAGTCGATTTCTTTGTCGGTGTCGGTGGGGAAGCGGTTTACTGCAACAACACAAGGAAGCTTGTAAACATTCTTAATATTAGAAACATGGCGAAGAAGGTTCGGAATACCTTTTTCGAGAGCTTCAATATTTTCGGTGCTGAGTTCTGTTTTGGCAAGACCGCCGTGCATCTTAAGAGCACGAACGGTTGCAACCATAACAACAGCCGAGGGGGTTAGACCAGCCATACGGCACTTGATGTCAAGGAATTTTTCAGCGCCGAGGTCAGCACCGAAGCCTGCTTCTGTGATAGCATAATCAGCAAGGCTCATAGCCATTTTTGTAGCCGTAACACTGTTACAGCCGTGTGCTATATTAGCGAAAGGACCGCCGTGTACCAAGGCGGGTGTACCTTCAAGAGTTTGTACTAAGTTAGGTTTGATTGCATCCTTGAGAAGTGCTGTCATAGCTCCCTGAGCTTTTAATTGACCGCAGGTTACGGGTTTATCGTCATAGGTGTAGCCTACGATAATTTTAGAGAGTCGCTCCTTAAGGTCGTCAATGTCTTTAGAAAGGCAGAGAACAGCCATAATTTCGCTTGCAACGGTGATATCGAAGCCGTCTTCACGCGGAACGCCGTTTACCTTACCGCCAAGACCGTCGGTAACGAAGCGAAGCTGTCTGTCATTCATATCAACACAGCGCTTCCAAGTGATTTTACGAACATCAATTCCTAAAGCATTGCCTTGGTGGATGTGGTTATCAAGCATTGCAGCCAAAAGGTTGTTTGCAGCGCCGATAGCGTGGAAATCACCTGTGAAGTGAAGATTTATGTCTTCCATAGGTACAACTTGCGCATAACCGCCGCCTGCAGCACCGCCCTTGATACCGAAAACAGGTCCCAAAGAGGGCTCGCGCAAAGCTACGCAAACACTGTCACCGATTTTTGACATACCGTCAGCAAGACCGATTGTGGTTGTGGTTTTACCTTCACCTGCAGGGGTTGGGGTGATGGCGGTAACCAAAATAAGTTTGCCTTGCTTTTTGCTTTCGTTCATAAGCGCAAGGTCGATTTTTGCCTTGTAATTGCCGTATTGCTCGAGATATTTACGGTCAATACCTGCTTTGTCGGCAATTTCGGTAATATTTTTCATTTCGCAACCTTGTGCAATTTCAATATCTGATAAATAAGCCATTAATATCACCTTACTTAAAGTATTTTACAGCAGATTCGAACATCTTAATATCATAGTCACCAGGAACATTCTTGTAAAGACCGTAGCCCTTGCGTTCAGAGTGGCCCATCTTACCAAATACTCTGCCGTCGGGAGAAGTGATACCCTCAATAGCATACATCGAATCGTTGGGATTATACTGAACAGCCGAGGTAGCATTGCCCTGTAAATCAACATACTGTGTAGCGATTTGTCCGTTTTTAGCGAGTTCCTTAATAAGCTCTTCTGAGCCTAAGAAGCGACCTTCACCGTGAGAAATCGGAACATTGTAGATATCGCCGACATTAGTAGCAGAAAGCCAAGGAGACTTGTTAGAAGCAATTCTTGTTCTTACAATCTTCGATTGGTGACGAGCGATGGTATTAAATGTAAGTGTCGGGCAATTTTCGTCGGTATCGATAATTTTGCCGTAGGGAACAAGACCGAGTTTGATAAGTGCTTGGAAGCCGTTACAGATACCGCACATAAGACCGTCGCGCTTTTCAAGAAGCTCAGTAACCTGTTCTTTAATAGCGGCGTTGCGGAAGAACGCTGTAATAAACTTACCGCTTCCGTCAGGTTCGTCACCGCCAGAGAAACCGCCTGGGATAAATACCATCTGACTGTCTTTAAGGCTGTTTGCAAAGGTTTCAACACTTCTTGCTATTCCGTCACTCGATTGGTTATTGATTACGAAAATTTCGGGCTCGGCGCCTGCATCACGCATAACCTTAGCCGAGTCAAACTCGCAGTTAGTACCTGGGAATACAGGGATAAGCACTTTCGGTTTTGCAACCTTAATAGCGGGTGCTACGCGGTCTGTAGTATTGTATGAGAAGTTTTCCATAGGTGACTTAGAGTCGGGGATATTGCAGTGGAAAACGCTTTCAAGCTTGTTTTCGTAAATGTCAGACAACTCGCAAAGGCAGATAGCTTCATTGCCGAGAGAAATCTTATTATCATTTGTGATTTCACCGATAACGATACCGTCTTCGATATCTTCGGTAACTTCGAGCAAGAATGAGCCGTAGTTGTAGCCGAAGATAGCGCTCTTATCGAGATTTTCGTTGTACTTAAAGCCGAAGCCGTTACCAAAGCACATCTTCATTATTGCTTCTGCGATACCGCCCATAGTGGGAGTGTAAGCCGAAACAGCAACGCCTTTACGCATAAGCGAAGTAACAGTATCAAAGGTTTTAAGCAAGGATTCGGTCTTGGGAAGACCGTTTTCGTCATAAACAGGTGTTAACAATACAACCTTGTTGCCTGATTTCTTAAATTCAGGAGATACGATATTGTCAACCTTGTCGGTTGTAACGGCAAATGAAACGAGGGTGGGGGGGACATCCAAATCTTCGAAAGAGCCGCTCATAGAGTCCTTACCGCCGATAGAACCGATACCGAGTTCCATCTGTGCTTTGAATGCGCCGAGAAGCGCCGCCAAAGGCTTGCCCCAACGTTTGCTGTCTTTACCGAGTTTTTCAAAATACTCTTGGAAAGTAAGGTAAACATCCTCGAATTTAGCACCTGTTGCTACTAATTTACAAACCGATTCAATCACAGCGAGATATGCGCCGTGATAGGGAGAAGCGGTTGTAATAAAGGGGTTATAACCCCAAGACATAAGTGAGCAATCGTTGGTGTGCTTCTTTTCAACGCTGATTTTCTGAACCATTGCCTGAATCGGAGTGATCTGATTCTTACCGCCGAACGGCATAAGAACTGTACCAGCACCGATCGTTGAGTCGAACTGTTCGGAAAGACCGCGTTTTGAACAAATGTTAAGGTCATCTGCCAAAGCTTTGTAGTTTTCGGTGAATGAACCGTCAACATTATTTAAAATGGTTTGTGGCTTGGAAACTGCAATATCAATATGCTTTTCTGCGCCGTTGGAATTAAGGAATTCGCGGCTTAAGTCAACGATTGTGTTGCCGTTCCAATGCATTGTAAGGCGAGGTTCGGCTTTAACTTTAGCTACAACAACTGCCTGCAAGTTTTCTTGACTCGCAAGAGCGAGGAAGTTATCAATATTTTCTTTTTCAATAACAACAGCCATTCTTTCTTGCGATTCGCTTATTGCAAGCTCGGTGCCGTCAAGACCCTCATACTTCTTGGGAACGGCGTTAAGGTCGATTTCAAGACCGTCTGCCAATTCACCGATAGCAACCGAAACACCGCCTGCGCCAAAGTCGTTACAACGTTTAATCATCTTTGTGGCAAGGGGGTTGCGGAACAATCTTTGGAGTTTGCGCTCTTCGGGAGCGTTACCTTTTTGAACTTCGGCACCGCAAGACTCTAATGATTCTAAAGTGTGCGATTTAGAAGAACCAGTAGCACCGCCGCAACCGTCACGGCCTGTGCTTCCGCCAAGGAGGACAACAACATCGCCGTCTTCGGGGCATTCGCGGCGTACATTTTCTGCAGGGGCAGCAGCTATTACTGCACCGATTTCCATACGCTTTGCGGCATAGCCGTCGTGGTAGAGTTCGTCAACAATACCTGTGGCAAGACCAATTTGGTTACCGTATGAAGAATATCCGTCAGCCGCTGTTGTAACGATCTTACGCTGCGGGAGTTTGCCAGCCATTGTTTCTTTAACGCTCTTAAGCGGGTCAGCCGCACCTGTTACACGCATTGCGCCGTAAACATAGCTACGACCTGAAAGCGGGTCGCGGATAGCACCGCCGATACAGGTAGCCGCGCCGCCGAAAGGCTCAATTTCAGTCGGGTGGTTGTGGGTTTCGTTCTTGAAAAGGAGTAACCATTTTTCAGTTTTACCTTCAACCTCAACATCAATTTTTACTGTACAAGCGTTGATTTCTTCCGATTCGTCGAGTTTGTCAAGCTTACCGTCTTTCTTGAGTTGTTTAACAGCGATTGTAGCCAAGTCCATAAGGCAAATCGGCTTTGTACGACCTAAATTCTTGCGAATTTCGATATATTCATTATAAGTATTCTGTAAAAGCTCGTCCTCAAAGGTTACATTGTCAATGTTGGTGAGGAAGGTGGTGTGACGGCAGTGGTCAGACCAGTATGTATCTATCATACGAATTTCGGTGATAGTGGGGTTGCGCTTTTCAGTTTTAAAATATTCCTGACAGAAGGTGATATCGTCAATATCCATTGCAAGACCGTACTGCTTGATAAAGCCCTCAAGACCTGCGCGGTCGAGGTCGATAAAGCCGTCGAGAGTTGCAACGGTGGTGGGGATATCGTAATTTACCTTTAAGGTTTCATAATGTTCAAGGGTTGCTTCTCTAGATTCTACGGGGTTGATAAGATATTTCTTAATAGCCGCTAATTCCTCGGCAGATACATCACCGTAGAGGCAGTAAACCTTGGCGGTTTTAACTGTCGGACGCTCTTTTTGAGATATAATCTGGATACACTGTGCGGCAGAGTCGGCTCTTTGGTCATACTGACCGGGGAGATACTCGGTAGCGAAAACAGTAGCGCCAGCAGTATCAATTTCGGCAGTTGCGATATCTAACTGCGGTTCGGAAAATACGGTATTTACCGCATAATTAAACAAATCTTTTTCGATGTTTTCAACATCATAGCGGTTAATTACACGAACATCCTTAACAGACGAAATCTGCAACAAACCGTTGATGTTCGAAAGAACACTGCGAGCTTCGTTTGCAAGCTCTTTTTTCTTTTCAACATATATACGGTATACCATTATTTTAATACCTCCATAGCTTTTTTGCCAATATCCTTGCGGTAGAATGCGTTCTGGAATGTAACACTCTCAACATTTTTATATGCCTTAGCAAGCGCGTCCTTAAGATTGTCTGCAGTATCGGTAACACCGAGAACTCGTCCGCCTGCTGTCTTTAAAATTCCGTCTTCGAGCTTCGCGCCTGCGACATATACTTTATCAGCAACATTGTCGCCGATTTTGAGTTCAAAACCGCTATCATACTTTTGCGGATAGCCGAGGGATGCCATTACAACACAAGCGGCGGCACCGTCCGAGAACTTAACCTCAGTATCGGCTAAAGTACCGTTTGTGGTGGCTTGCATAATGCTCAAAAGGTCACTTTCGAGAAGAGGAAGAACAACCTGTGTTTCGGGGTCACCGAAACGGCAGTTATATTCAATTACCTTAGGACCTTTAGGCGTTAACATAAGACCGAAATATAAACAACCTTTAAAGGTTCTGCCCTCGCTATTCATAGCGTTTATTGTGGGAATAAAGATTTTTTCCATACATTCTTTTGCGACACTTTCGGTATAGTAGGGGTTGGGAGCTACTGTACCCATACCGCCTGTGTTAAGACCTTTA
>JAZNLE010000012.1:0-23433 GCA_045578885.1 Acutalibacteraceae bacterium
CAAACACTGAACTTTGTGACGAAGATTTGTCATACTTACCAGATGACATTATGGAGAAGATGAACTAATGATAATTCATAAACTCGACAATGTGGAAGTGAATCTCCAAGACGGCCATAAATACGCTCTTCGCGATATTAAAGAAGGCGAAAATATCATAAAATACGGCAACCCAATTGGCCATGCCGTAGCTGATATAAAAAAAGGCGAGCATGTTCACTCCCACAATGTAAAAACAAATCTTTCCAGCAATCTTGAATATACCTACGAGCCCGACTATACTCCTACTGTTAAAGTAGACAGCGAACAAACCTTTATGGGTTATGTCAGAGAGAACGGTGATGTCGGTATCCGTAACGAAATATGGATTATAAACACCGTTGGCTGTGTAAACAAGATTGCAAAAAAATTGGCAGAACTTACGGGTGCTCACCACTTTGAGCATCCGTTCGGTTGCTCTCAGTTAGGCGACGACCAGACTAAAACCCAACTTATCTTAAAAGGCCTTGTAAATCACCCCAACGCCGCAGGCGTTTTAGTGTTAGGTCTTGGCTGTGAAAACAACAATATCCCCGTTTTCAAGGAAGTTTTAGGCGAATGGAACGACAAGCGCGTTAAATTTATGAACACCCAAGATTTCGACGACGAAATCGCCGAGGGTATCCGTCTTATAAACGAGCTTAAAGAATATGCCGCTACTTTCAAGCGTCAACCTATCCCGATTAGCAAACTCAAAATCGGTCTTAAGTGTGGCGGCAGTGACGGCTTCAGCGGTATTACCGCAAACCCCCTTGTAGGCTCTTTCTCAGACAGCCTCATTTCCAAGGGTGGCAGCTGTGTTATGACCGAAGTACCCGAAATGTTCGGCGCAGAACATCTTCTTATGAAGCGTTGTCCCACAGAAGAACTTTTCGACAAAACGGTAGCCCTTATCAACAACTTCAAGGACTATTTCACCCGTCACAATCAGGTAATATATGAGAACCCCTCGCCCGGTAACAAAGCAGGCGGTATTACCACTCTCGAAGAAAAATCTTTGGGTTGTATCCAAAAAGGCGGTCTTTCGGAGGTTGTCGATGTCCTCGACTACGGCGATAAAGCCCAAAAGAACGGCTTGAACCTCTTAAACGGACCGGGTAATGACATTGTGGCTATTACAAATCTTACCGCCGCAGGTGCTCACATAATCCTCTTCACAACAGGCAGAGGTACACCGATAGGCGCACCTGTTCCTACCGTTAAGATTGCAACCAATACTCGTCTTGCAACCCACAAGAGTAACTGGATTGATTTTGACGCGTCACCGCTTCTTAGCGGCACTTCTATGGAAGACTTAACCCAAAGCCTTACCGATTATATAATCGAAGTCGCTTCGGGCAAGGAAACAAGAAACGAAGAAAACGGCTACCGCGAAATTTCAATCTTTAAAGACGGTATTGTACTGTAAACAAAGGAGTATATTTTATGGGTATCATAAATAAAGACTTTTTCTTAACCAATAAAACCGCAAAAAAGCTTTACCACGATTTTGCGGAAAATTTACCGATTATTGACTATCACTGCCACTTAGTACGCAAAATGATAGCCGAAGACTATCGTTTTGAGGACGCTTATGATTTATTCTTAGGCGGTGACCACTATAAATGGCGTCAGATGCGCACTTTCGGTATCGACGAAGAGTATATCACAGGTAACGCTGACCGCTATGAAAAATGGGTTGGCTTCTGCCGTGTTATGCCCTACCTTATCGGCAACCCGATTTATCACTGGACCGCGCTTGAACTCAAGCGTTACTTTAATATTGACGAGCCCCTTACCGAAAAGAACGCAAAAGAAGTTTGGGACAAGTGTAACGAATACTTAAAGCGCCCCGACTTCTCGGCTCAAAACCTTATTAAAAAATCTAATGTAGAGGTTATCTGCACCACAGACGACCCTGCAGACGATTTGAAGTATCATATTCAGCTTCGTGAACAGGGCTTTTCTACAAAGGTTTTACCGACCTTCCGCCCCGACAAGCTTGTTAACATTGAAAAGGGTGAATTTTTACCCTATTTAGAGGCTAACGGCATTGACTCTTATGAGAAAGCTTGTAGCTGGATGGTAGAGCGTATCGCTTTCTTTAACGATAACGGCTGTCGACTTTCCGACCATGCTTTAGAGTATGTTCCCTTTGCTGTAGGTGATGCTAAGGCAGTTTTTGATAAGAAGATTAAGGGCGAAGAACTTACTTTGGAAGAAGTTGACACCTACAAAACCGCTATGCTTCGCGTTTGCGCAGTAGAGTATACAAAGCTTGGCTGGACAATGCAGTTGCACATTGGTGCGCTTCGCAACAACAACAGCCGTATGTTTGAAAAACTAGGTGCCGACACAGGCTTCGACTCAATTAACGATCTTTGCATTGCTGAAAAGCTTTCAGCATTTATGAACTATCTCGATACCGACGATGTTCTCCCGAAGACTATTCTTTATACCTTGAACCCCAAGGACAACTATGTTTTAGGAACAATGCTCGGCAACTTCCAGAAAGGTCCGACAGTTTCTAAAATTCAGTTTGGCTCGGGCTGGTGGTTTAACGACAATGCAAGCGGTATGGAAGCACAGATGGACGCTCTTGCAAACCTCGGCAACCTCGGTAAATTCGTAGGTATGCTCACCGACTCGCGTAGTTTCGTTTCCTACCCCAGACACGAATATTTCAGAAGAATACTCTGCAATATGATAGGCGGTTGGGTTGAGAACGGACTTTACCCGAAAGACTTTGATGCCCTTAAGAATATAATCGAAGGTGTTTGCTACTACAACGCAAAGAATTATTTTGAATTTTAATTAGCAACTATTATGCTTTTAATATAGTTGCAACCAACCGCGCAGGTATAAAATTCAAATAGGAATTTAATTTTCTAATAACACTATTAAAACCAAAAAGGCTTTCTCACTTATTATAGTGGGAAAGCCTTATATTTTTAGCAATATTTTTTTACTATTTCTTTTAATTTATCCCAATTATCTTCCATTTCCTTTACCAGCTTAAACTGTGTACGGCAACGGTCAAGGTTATGCTCAGGGTACTTTGTTTTAAAATATGTATCGCCCGAAAGATAATCGGTAAGAAAACGCATACCGCACTCAATTGTCATCATTTTTGCGCCCTCGGGCAAAAGCATAATCTCACTGGCGGAAAAATCATCCTTAAGATTTTCGAGGAAACCCTCGGTATAAACCTCAAATAGATTTATATCAAGCTTTACTTTGCTAAGGTCTTTTTCGTCTTCTGCCGCAGTAGAAGCGCCAAAGCGGATAGAGTCGCCAAAATCGGTAACCGAGAAGCCTGGCATTATGGTATCAAGATCAATAACACAAAGGGCGGTACGAGTGTCCTTATCGAGCATTACATTATTGGACTTTGTATCGTTGTGACTTACACGAAGCGGTAACTCACCGCGTTTGTTAGCATCAAGGAGCACACTGTAAAAATCCTTACGCTCGTTTACAAAAGCAATTTCTTCTTTAACAGACTCTGCTCTGCCGACCTTATCTTCTTGCACAGCCTTTAAAAAGTCGTTATATCTTTTAAGCGTATTGTGGAAATCCTTTACGGTTTCAAAAAGTATTTCGGCAGGGAAATCTGCCAAGTCTTTTTGGAATTTGCCGAACGCCTTTGCGCATTCCTTAAAATCACTCACACTTTCGGGCAGTTCAAGGCACAAAGAATCGGTAACAAACTCATAAACGCGCCAACATCTGCCGTCCTCGTCAATATGATAAGCGTTGCCGTCGTTCGTTTTCACAAACACTAAAATCTCGCGCGGATTATCGGTCTTTTTCTTCAAATGGTCACAAACCTTTTCGATATTGCTCATAACCTCTGTCGGCACGAAAATCTTGGTATTTACCGACTGCAAAATATACCAATGCTCGCCGTTATCAGTATCACAAATAACTAAAAATGTATCGTTAATATGTCCATTGCCGTAAGGCACGCAGGACTTAACTGTGCCCTCAATCTTAAAATTCTCAAGTGCCTTTAGGGCCTCTACCTTTAATTCGCTCATAACAAAATTTTCCTATCTGAATTTAGATTTCATTATAACATTCGGCTTTGCAAATTGCAATATATTATTCTTTTTTCACAAAATACGGCGCATTATATACAAACAACGCCGAAAGCAGTAGCACTACCCCTAAAAGCATAATAGCAAGTCCCGAAAGTTTGCCCGTTAAAGACCAACCGAAAGCCACCGCAAAAAGCCCCAGAATAAAAAATACGAGAATGATTATAATTCTTAATTTGGATTCCTTATCTAACACACCGTCACCCCTTAACTCCACCAACCGTCATACCCTCGGTAAGCTTTTTCTGAACACAAATATAAAGTATAAGTGTCGGGAGCATTACAAGTACGAGCCCTGCATACATTATGCCATACTGCGCCTTTGCCTGTTGCCCCTGCATTAAATTCATAAGCCCTACAGGCAGTGTTCGCTTATCTCCTGTGCCTAAAAGTGTCATAGAAATAATATACTCATTCCAGAACGAAAGGAAATTAAAGAGAATAACCGTTATAATCGACGGCTTTGCAAGAGGGAAAATTATTTTCACCATGGTGCCGAAATATCCCGCGCCGTCAATATATGCCGCCTCTTCGAAATCGCGCGGCAGAGTTTCGAAATAACTCGAAAGCAGATAAATAGTAAACGGCAAAGCAGTCGAAGCGTAAACAAGCGCCAATACAAACAGATTATTAAGCAAAAATCCGCTCCCAAAGGTGTTTTTAAAAAACATATCTCCGTCGCGGAGCATTAAAAATATCGGTACTACAATATAATTAACATTTATAAAAAGTCCTGCCATAAAACAGCCGTTTAAAAATCTTCTGCCACGGAACTTAAAGCGCGACAGACAGTACGCCGCAGGGAGTGAAAGACACAAAAGCATCACAAGGGCTAATGCAGTGACTGTTACCGAATTTAGCATAAACTGTCCCATTGAAGCCTTACTCCATGCATCAACAAAGTTGCCTAAATAGAACGACTGTGGCAAGCTCCAAGGGTTGCCGTAGAATTCGGAATTTTGCTTAACCGAAGCCAAAAACACCCACGCAACAGGGACTATTACCGTCACCGCAAAAATCACAAGACAAAAATAGATAAAACCTTTATACATTTTTTCAGTTTTCATACTCCACCCCCCTAATACTGAAGACTTTCGCGTTTTGTGAATCTGTTTACAAAAAGTGACAATAGGAAAGAGAACAAAAATATCACAACCCCTGCCGCCATACTGTAGCCGTAAAGCCCCGCATCCTTTTGCGAATACATAAAGGAAAGGACCACTTCCGAAGCGCCGTTAGGTCCGCCCGAGGTCATAGCCTTGACAAAAAGAAACGCCATATTTATGGTTGAAATAATAAAAAAAGTTAAGGTTGTTCTGATGTTTGTCCATATAAGCGGAAGCGTTATATTAAAAAACTGACTTGAGCGCTTTGCCCCGTCAAGCGAAGCCGATTCGTAAAGGCTTTCGGGCACATTTGACATCGAAGCCATATACATTACCATATAATATCCTACCGCCTGCCATACCATCGCGATAACGATGCTGAGCACAACATTATCCTCGCCTTTCCACAAAACCGCGGTTTTCTCTCCCCTGAAAAGCGAAATAATGCTATTAAGCAGTCCGTTATCGGTATCATAAATCGCCGAAAATATACCCGATATTACTACAACCGAAAGGATATTCGGTATGTAAAATATTATACGGAAAAGATTATTGCCCTTTAGTTTTTCTTTTGTAAGGCAAAAGGCGAAAAAGAGCGCAAAGCAGAGGGTGACTATTGTTACTGCCACCACTAAAAGCACCGTATTCTGCGCCGAGCGGATAAAACGGCTGTCCGAAAACAAAACCTTGAAATTTTCTATTCCCACAAAGGTTTCGGTGGTGGAATAGGCACCTCGCTCGAAAAATGACATTCTGAAAACAGTAAGCGTAGGGTATACCATAAACACCAAAAACAAAATAAAGGCGGGCAAAACGCAAAGGTTTATAAAACTTCTTCTATTCCTCATTTTAACACTTACCTTTTTAAAATATTGGGGTGAGTAAAGTTCACCCACCCCAAAACGAAAATTATTCTGTTATTAAGTTTTCACGCATCTGCGCAGTTGCTTTTTTGATGTCTTCGGTGTACTTTTCTTTGGTAAGCTTTCCCGAAACTAATGAATTTACAGGCTCAAAGAAATAATCCGAAACCTTACCAAGACCTGCAACCGACTTGTAAGCCGCAAAATTGCCCATCGCCGCTTTTGCGCCGTTATCGTAAATCGAATAGAACAGCTTGTTGTCGCCCTCTAATTTATCAGCGATATTTAAAACAGGCTGGATAGCACCGCGAGAAGCGAAAATTTCGCAAGCTTTGTCTCCATAGAGGAAAGAAATAAACTTTTTAGCATCTGCAGTATTTTCTGCATTTTTGGGCACCCAAATCTGCTCGAGCCAAGTGTAAGAATAGCGGTCGCCACCGTCTTTCACAGCAGGTAAAGCCGTCATACCCCACGCGAAATTGTCAGCCGCCTTAGCATCTGCCATTTCGCCGACAATCCAAGTGCCGTTTGGCATAAAAAGCGCCTCGTTTTGCATTACTAACAGCTGATTTTTGGTGAAATCCTGATCGTTTGCCTGCGCGGGTGTTTTTGGGTTGGTGTAGGAAGCGAGCTTTGTTATAATATCGAGCACAGTTTTGCCCTCATCGGTATCCCACACGCCGTCTTCATAATTAGTAACCTTGTCGAAGAAATCAGCACCGCCTACACTATACAAAAGCGCATAGAAAAAGGTGTCAAAATAGCCTGTTGTGGGGTAGGTGAAAAGATATATATCTTCCTTTTTTGCCTTGTCGCCAAGCTCCCACATTTCATCCCAGGTCTTAGGCACTTCCCAGTCCTTTTCCTCAAAGATGCCTTGGTTATAGAAAAGTCCGCAAGGCGAATAGAACATCGGCATCAAATAGGTCTTGCCGTCACCGTAGGGGTTAGTAGCCACACTATCGGTAAAACCGCCCGCGATTTTATCCTTTACCTTTTTGTCTTCACCGGGGACAGTCATATCGAGAACATCGGTAAGCTCGGTAAGATTTTTATCACTGATAAACTGCTCGGTAAGACCCGCTTCCCTGCCCGTAGCGAGCATCACAACATCGGGATAATCTCCGCCCTGCATCGAAGCCGAAATCACATCTTCGAGATTTTTTTCAAGGGTTAAATCAATCTTGATATCAGTCTGCGCGGTGAAAGCATCGCAAATTTCTTTCCACATTCCCTCTTTTGCGGCTTCATAACCCGAAGAGAGCGCCGCCACCTTTAACACCTTTTCTTCCTGTTCTTTTTGCCCACAGCCTGTAAATACGCCCATAAGCATTACGGCGGACAAAATAAGACTTAAAATTTTTTTCATCTTAAAACCTCCCAAAATTAAACGGTTTGTCTACCATATTAAAGCATATCCAAATTATAAGAAAATTATACCAAAAATAAAAACCGACAAAGCTTTAAGCCTTGTCGGTCGAAATTTATAACAGTTCTTTTGCGCGGTCATAGTCCTTGCGCTTTACATATATTTTATATTCATAAGAAGCTTCGCTTTTAATAAAGGGCGCACCGTGATATCTGCCCGTAGTTGTAGGTAAGCTTGTACCAAAATAATACTTTATCCCGTTTTTTGACAGTCGGTCGGTCAATTCTCCGTAATATTTCACATCGCGGGTGATACATAATTCTTTTTTAAAAAGCATCATTTTTTACCTGTTGAGCCGAAACCACCCTCACCGCGAACGGTGTCGGTAAGCTCATCTACTTCGGTATATTCCACCTTTAAGAAAGGTGCTATTACCATCTGCGCGATACGTTCACCGTCAGCGATTGACTGTGTATCATTGGAATGGTTATGTAACGATACCATAATCTCGCCACGATAGTCGCTATCAACCACACCAACCTTGTTAGAGGGCGCTAAACCGCGCTTATTTGCAATACCGCTTCTAGCATATATAAGCCCTGCATAACCCGCGGGAATTTCCATCGCAATACCCGTTTTTATAAGCTTAGTTTCGCCGGGCTCAAAGCTTACAGTCTCACCACTTGTACAGGCATAAAGGTCTGCGCCTGCGGCAAACTCGGAGCCATAGGTTGGAATAATTGCATTTTCGTTTAACTTTTTAAAATTTACCTTCATTTTTATCCCCTATTCGTAAATATTTCCGCTTCCCATTCTTCTTTGCCATTCGCCCGCGAGCCAAACCGCTTCACCCGCTTCGAGCGAGCGTTTGACATCGATTATACGCTGATTAGAAGAACCACGAAACAAAAGGTCAAGGCTTTTAAGCTCTTCGACAAACTTTCCGTCTACAAGAACATCAATATTTTTAAGAATTTCTTTTACAGTATCGCCGTTACCGACCCTGCCTGCAAGCAGTTGGCTGTCATACAAAAAACCCGTATAACACCAGACCGTCTTTTGCGGAAATTTTTGCTTTATAGCCTTTAATATTTCCAAAACTCCGTCTTGGTTTTCAGGTTCAAAGGGTTCTCCGCCCAAAAGCGAGAACCCTTCGATATAATCTTTGTCTATTGCATCAATCAGTTCATTTAAAGTGTCAGTTGTAAACTCTTCGCCATAGGAAAAATCCCATGCTTCGCTGTTAAAACAGTTTTTACATTTGTGACGGCATCCGCTCACAAAGAGCGAAACCCTAACACCCGGACCATTTGCAATATCAAACTTCTTTATTGTAGCATAATTCATAATTCAATTTAAAATTCATTTATTCCGAATTACGAATTCCGCATTCCGAATTATAAATGAAGTACTCTTTCCTTAATTTCCTGAGTTCTGCCTTGGTTCCAAAACTGTGTGCCGATATAACCGCAGGTACGACGAGCAACATTGAGTTTGTCTTGGTCGGTATTACCGCAAGAAGGACACTTCCAAACTAATTTGCCATGTTCGTCCTCTTCTACCAAGATTTCGCCATCGAAACCGCATTCGTGGCAGAAGTCACTCTTGGTATTAAGCTCAGCATACATAATGTTATCATAGATAAACTTCATAACCGAGAGAACAGCATCGATATTATTCTGCATATTGGGAACTTCTACATAAGAGATAGCACCACCAGGGGATAATGCCTGGAACTTAGCTTCCAATGCGAGCTTATCGAAGGCATCAATATCCTCTGTTACGTGAACATGATAGCTGTTGGTGATGTAATTTTTATCTGTAACACCCTGGATTGTGCCGAAACGCTTTTGCAAGCATTTTGCAAACTTGTAGGTTGTACTTTCAAGAGGTGTGCCGTAGAGTGAATAGTCGATATTCTCGGCTGCCTTCCACTTTGCTGTGTATTCGTTTAACTTGCGCATAACCTCGAGGCCGAATTCTTCGCCTGCTTTTTCGGTTAATTTTTTGCCGGTCATACTGTAAACACATTCCCAAAGACCTGCATAACCGAGAGAAAGGGTTGAATAACCGCCGTGGAGGTATTTATCAATAGTTTCGCCTTTTTTAAGTCTTAACAAAGCGCCATACTGCCAAAGGATAGGAGCGGCATCAGAAACAGTACCTGTAAGTCTTTCGTGACGGGCTTGGAGAGCGCGGTGGCAAAGCTCCATTCTCTCGTCAAATATCTGCCAGAATTTTTCCATATCCTTGTTAGCCGAAAGACCGATATCTACAAGGTTTACGGTTACAACACCCTGATTGAAACGGCCGTAGTACTTCGGCTTGCCGTTTTCGTCAACATAAGGAGTCAAGAAGCTACGGCAACCCATACAGGTGTAGCAATGTCCCTCACCGTTTTTGTCGATCTTATTCTGTAGCATAACCTTTTCGGAGATATAGTCGGGAACCATTCTCTTTGCGGTACACTTAGCGGCAAGTTTTGTAAGATACCAATACTTACTGTCTTCGCGGATGTTATCTTCCTCAAGAACATAGATAAGCTTGGGGAATGCAGGTGTTACCCAAACGCCCTTTTCATTCTTAACGCCTTGATAACGCTGTCTTAAAACTTCTTCAATAATGAGAGCTAAGTCCTTCTTTTCCTGCTCGTTCTTAGCCTCGTTAAGATACATAAATACGGTTACAAAAGGAGCTTGTCCATTTGTTGTCATAAGGGTTACTACCTGATACTGAATCATCTGTACGCCTCTCTTTATTTCATCAAGAAGGCGCTTTTCGGTGATTTGGCGCAACTTTTCTTCAGGCAAATCAATGCCTGCTTCAGTAGTTTCAGCCACAACTTCCTTATAAATCTTTTCGCGGCTCACATTAACAAAAGGTGCCAGATGTGTAAGACTGATACTCTGACCGCCGTACTGACAGGAAGCAACCTGAGCGATAATCTGTGTCGCGATATTACAAGCGGTCGAGAAACTATGAGGAGTTTCAATTAAAGTACCGCTGATAACAGTTCCGTTCTGAAGCATATCTTCAAGGTTTACAAGGTCGCAGTTGTGCATATGCTGTGCAAAATAGTCAGCATCGTGGAAATGAATAAGACCTCTGTCATGAGCATCAACAATCTCAGGGCTCAAGAGAATTCGCTTTGTTATGTCCTTGCTGACTTCACCAGCCATATAGTCACGCTGAACGCTGTTTACAGTAGGGTTCTTATTAGAATTTTCTTGCTTAACCTCTTCGTTATTGCATTCAATAAGGCTTAAAATCTGTTCGTCGGTAGTGTTAGACTTTCTTATAAGTGCGCGGTTATAACGATATGTAATATATCGACGAGCCACATCAAATGCGCGTTGATTCATAATTTGGTCTTCTACCATATCTTGTATTTCTTCAACGCTTAAAGAACGGTTCATATTAGCCGCCGCGCTTTCAACATCTTCTGCAATACGCTTAATCTGAATTGCGCTCATTCTCTCGCTCGGAACAACACTTTCATTAGCCTTTGTTACCGCGACAATAATTTTTTGGGGGTCAAATGTTACTTCTGCGCCACTTCTCTTGATAATTTTCATAATACTTACCTCATAAATTTTGATATTTTATATGATTTGCTTTGATTTTTAAACACAATATCTAGTGGGAGCAAAGATTATTATACCACAAATAATAGAAATAGCAAGTATTTTTTTTAGTAATTTTAAAAATTTTTATTTTTTAAATCCCTGACCGAAAATTTCACCCGCCTCTGCAACCACGATAAAGGCGTTATTATCGGCATTTCTCGCATATTTATACACTGCATGAACTTCATTTCGTCTTACGGTGCACATTATCATTTTTCGCTTTTCTCCGTTATAGCCACCCACGACATCAATAATCGTCACTCCGCGGTTTATATCGGTCAAAATCCCAGACACTATATCTTGTGTTTTGTTACTTATTATATAAACAATCTTTCCCTTATCCGAGCCGTAAAGCATAAGGTCCATAATTTTAGACGAGGCAAAGAGGGTTATAATTGAATAAAGTGCACTTTCGGTGTTTTTGTAAACAAAGGCTGACAGTGCCACAACAAATGCATCGACCGTTAGCATTATTCTGCCAACGCTCAAGTGCGGATAACGCCCATTTATGAGCTTTGCAACAATATCTACACCGCCTGTGGTACTACCCCTGAGCATAACGATGCTGATACCAAGCCCCATAAGACTTCCCCCGAAAACCGAGGCTAAGATTAAGTCAATATGAAGTTTCGGCAGTAATGCTTCGAAAATATCGAGTATAACCGAAACGCAGAGTATGGCTATAGCAGTTTTTAAAATAAACTCTTTGCCAAATTTAAAAAACCCGAGCAGTAGCAAAGGAATATTAAGCACAAAAACAATTGTGCCTATCGGCAAAGAGAAGAGATAGTTTAAAACCGTAGCAACACCCGTGACTCCGCCGGGAGAAATCTCATTCGCCGACAAAAACATTATTACTGCCACCGAATAGATGACGCTTCCTAATATAAAAAACAATAAATCGAGCAAAAAAACTTTTACTTTCAAAAAAATCACCTAAAAAATAAAGGGTACACATTTAAAGTGTACCCAAAGTGTTATTCCATATTATATCGAAAAGTTCTTTTGCTCTGTCATTTTCACCCGAAAGGTAGAGAAAACCGAAAAGGGTTTCAAGTCCTGTCGCTAAGTGATATTCACCGCCTGTGGAATTTTTGGGGGTATTTCCTGTGTGGAAATTCCGTCCCCTTTTGAAAACCGAAAGCTCTTTTTCGGAAAGTTCGGCTTCAATCAAGTGAAAAGCCTGCGCCTGAGCAGTGGCATTCACAAGTTTTACCGAAAGCTTGTGCAGTTCGCCTGACGGGCGGTTAACCTCGGCTAAATATGTACGGACATAAAGCCCGTAAACCGCGTCCCCCACAAAACTGAGAACCGAGGGACTTAATAAATTAGGATTATCCATAACTTCTCCTTAGTTAACGAAGTCAAACTCGATGTCAAGAATATTTACAGTATCTCCCTCACCAATTCCTGCCTTTTCAAGCGCATCAATAATACCACATTCGCGGATAACACGCTCGAAATACTGAAGCGACTCGTAATCGTCGGGGTCGACATTATTCATAACTTCCATAAGCCAATCGCAATCCTCGACATAATAAACATCGTTTTCTTCGCGGATAGTAAATGTACGAAGATTCTTCGGAGCTTCATATTCGGGCTTAGGCTCTGCTTCAAACTTCTTTATAGGCGGAAGTTTTGCAAGCTCGGCTGCAATATGGTTTATAAGCTCATCCGTACCCTCGGCAATAGCAGCCATAATCGGAAAGAATTTATATCCCTTTTCCTCAAAATGCTTTTTATACTTCTCAATTTCTTCTTCATCGATAAGGTCGCACTTGTTACCAACCACAATCTGCGGACGGTCAGTAAGTTCACTCGAAAAAACTGCAAGCTCGTTATTTATCTTCTCGAAATCGTCGATAGGGTCTCTACCCTCACTGCCCGAAATATCCAAAACATGTAGTAGCATTCGGCAACGCTCAACATGGCGCAAGAACTCGTGACCAAGGCCTACACCCTCGCCTGCGCCCTCGATAAGACCTGGAATATCCGCCATAACAAAGGAACTGCCCTCACCCATACTTACAACACCTAAAACGGGGGTTAAGGTAGTAAAGTGATAGTTCGCAATTTTGGGTTTTGCCTGTGATACAACCGAAACCAAGGTCGATTTGCCAACATTCGGGAAACCGATTAATCCGACATCTGCCAAGAGTTTGAGTTCGAGCGTTACATCAAGTTCTTCTCCCAATGCTCCGCTTTTGGCAAAACGGGGAATCTGACGGGTAGAAGTCGCGAAATGCTGATTGCCCCAGCCGCCGTTACCGCCTTTCGCGATAACAACACCCTCAGTATCTGAGATGTCGGCAATAATTCTGCCTGTCTCGGCGTCCTTAACAAGCGTACCGACAGGCACACTTATAACTAAATCCTGCGCGCTTTTACCTGTACGGCGCGAAGTACCGCCGTTTTCACCAGGTTCTGCCGTATATTTTCTTTTGTAACGGAAGTCGGCAAGGGTTGACAGGTTACTGTCAGCCTTGAAGATAATATCTCCGCCTTTTCCGCCATCGCCGCCATCAGGACCGCCCGCCGCTACATACTTTTCCCTGTGAAAAGATACCGCGCCGTCGCCGCCCTTACCTGCTTTTAAATGTATTTTTGCAATATCTACAAACATTATTGTTCCTCGTAAAACTCTTCGTCAAATTGCGCCTGAAATTCTGCTTCAGACTTCAAAAACTCTTCATAAAGCGCCTTTGCGCTATCAAAATCCTTTTTATCAACATACAGTTCTTCCGAAGAAAATCCGCCGCCGAATACCACGCGCATACTTTCTTCAGAATCAGAATAAGGTATCTTATTATCTGTTAGTATATCCTTAAAAATCTCTGCCGATACAACATCTGCGAATGTTGCAAGCAAAACAGGTTCTATTTTTTCGTCCGCTTTATTTTCTTCTTCCTCTTTTTGTTCGTTCCCGAGAAGATAAGCGCCGCAAATCGGGCAAAGCTCTACATCATCTTCACAAGCCAAATTACATACATGACAGTTTTTCATAATAAAACCTCTCATTTTTAAAAAATAAGCCCGAATGCGAGGCATTCGGGCATAGGATTTTACTGTTCTACAGCGTAGATACTAACTTGTTTACGGTCTCTGCCTACTCTCTCAAACTTAACCTTACCGTCGATAAGGGCAAATAAAGTATCGTCAGAACCGCGGCCTACGTTATTGCCTGCGTGAATGTGAGTTCCTCTCTGGCGAACGAGAATGTTACCAGCCAAAACAAACTGACCATCAGCACGCTTAACGCCAAGACGTTTAGACTCACTGTCGCGGCCGTTCTTTGTAGAACCAACACCCTTTTTATGAGCGAATAACTGAATGTTAATCTTTAACATTTTTTGCACCTCCATAAATCTTCAAATTGTTGCTATATTGGTCGGATAATTCGGTTAAATGCAACTTGAATCCCTCTAGCATCTTAACTGTGGCATCTGACGGATTTTCACAAGCCAAAACCATCTTGGCTTCGCTAACCTCAATCTGAGCCTTGTCGCCTATAATCTCGGTTATTGTATTTGCCGTCATATATGCCGCGCTCGAAACCGCTGCGCAAACTATCTTGCCGACCTCGTCTTCACAGCCCACTGAACTGTGACCGCTGATTTCAAACCCGTAAAGGCTTTTATCAGCTAAAAATTTTACACTCGTCATACTTATTAGCCGATTTCGGTAATCTGTACTTTAGTGTAGGGTTGTCTGTGGCCCATTTTACGCGCACTACCCTTTTTAGGCTTGTAAGTGAAGACAGTAATCTTCTTACCCTTGCCGTTCTTTAAAACGGTGCCTTTTACGAAAGCATCCTTAACGTAGGGCTTACCAACCTTTAAAGTTCTGTTGTTTACAGCAACAACCTTGTCGAAGGTAACTTCTTCGTCAACTTCAGCGTTAAGCTTTTCGATGTAGATTACATCGCCGTTCTGAACACGGTACTGCTTTCCGCCTGTCTCAATAATTGCGTACATTTTTTCACCTGCTTATTTTCAGTCTCGCTACAATAGGCGTGCACAAAAAAAGTGCAACTTAAAAAGCCCACAATATGCGGCTTACCCATTCTAACACAACAAAACGGCTTTGTCAAGCAAAAAAATACATTTTTATTCAGTTTTTCCGATTGACATATATATTATGCGTATAGTATAATTTGTTAAGATATGCTTGACTTTACGGCAAAGGGAAATGCTAAAGTTTTTGCAGAAGTTTTACAAAGGAAGTTAAGTAATGTTCGAAACCGTTTTTACACAGGTAGTAATTCTTTTTATACTAATCTTTTTGGGCTTCACCCTTACCAAAACAAAAGTTTTTACCGAAAAGGGTATCAAAGGTATGACAGATTTAGTGCTGTATCTTGTAACACCCTGCGTTATGATCAAATCTTTTGCAAGAGAATTTAACCCGCATCTTCTAAAAAATCTTTTAATAAGTATCGGACTTACATTTTTAATTCATTTAGTGTTTATACTGATTTCCAAGATTGTGCTTCGCAGTAAAAACACTAAAAGACAAAATGTTTTGCAGTTTAGTGTGATTTTTTCAAACTGCGGATTTATGGCAATTCCGCTTTTACAAGCATTATTAGGTGATGACGGCGTTTTCTACGGTTCGGGATATATCGCCGCATTTCAGGTAGCTATCTGGAGCTACGGCGTGTATCTTGTAGGCGGTAAAAAATCGGTCACCGCGGGGAAAATGATTATAAACCCAGGCGTTATAGGTTTTGTATTGGCTTTGGCAGTATTTTGTGTAGGAATCCCACTACCTAAGGTTATTTTAGAGCCTATTTCATATATGGCTTCCCTCAACACTCCTTTACCAATGCTGATAATCGGTTATCATTTGGCAAACAGTAATGTTTTGCAAGGTCTTAAAGATATAAAACTTCTTTTTGCCTGTGCTTTAAGACTTTTCATCTTACCTATGATTGCTTTTTGTATGTTTTACCTTTTCGATCTTAGAGGTACGCTTCCGTTAGCGCTTTCGATTTGTGCGAGCGCACCGACAGCGGCGCTTGTCACTATGTTCGCCTCTAAGTTTGAGGGAGACACCGCCCTTTCGGTAACAACGGTTTCACTCACCACCCTTTTATCTATAGCAAGTATGCCAATTGTAATAACCTTGGCAGAAACTTTGCTTAAGTAGGAAAAATATGCAAAAACCAAAATTTATTAAAGAACCCACGCCCTTGCAATGCGGACAAGCAGTCCTTGCGATGCTTGCGGGTGTTAGCGCGGACGAAATTGTAAACCTTTTAAATAACGAGCGTGAAACCACTTTAAAAGAAATGTTTTACACACTCGATTATTACAATATTTCTTATATTAAAGAACGAAAAGAAGTAAAAAATAAAACAGAACTTCCCAAAATTGCGATTTTAAGCCTTGAAACACCGCGGTGTTGGCATTGGTCGCTTTACTTTGACGGCGTCTTTTACGACCCCGAACACGGAATTATGAATGATTTTCCCGATTGCTACCGAAAATACTATTGGGAAATAAAGGAGAATATATGTTAGAACTTAAAAACATCTCGTTCTCAGCCGAAGGCGAGAACGGACAAAAGCAAATTCTTAAAAACATAAACCTTAAAGTAGACGAGGGATTTGTTGTAATAACAGGCCCCAACGGTGGCGGTAAATCCACCCTTGCAAAAGTTATCGCGGGTATTATCATCCCCGACGAAGGACAAATTTTGCTTGACGGCGAGGATATCACAAACCTTTCTATCACCGAACGCGCCCAAAAAGGCATAAGCTTTGCTTTCCAACAACCCGTTCGTTTTAAGGGCATCACCGTTCACGACCTTATAAGCCTTGCCGCAGGCAAGAAAATAAGCGTTACCGACGCGTGTGCATATCTGTCACAGGTAGGCCTTTGCGCACGCGACTATATCAACCGCGAGGTGAACACCTCCCTTTCGGGTGGCGAGCTTAAACGAATCGAAATTGCCACCGTTATGGCGAGAGGTACTAAAGTTTCGCTCTTTGACGAGCCTGAAGCAGGAATCGACCTTTGGAGCTTTAACAATCTTATTAAGGTCTTCGAAAAAATGCACGACACCTTGGGCGGTTCGATTATGATAATCTCCCACCAAGAGCGCATTCTCAATATTGCTGATAAAATTATCGTTGTAGCCAACGGCACTATAAAAGAAGAGGGCAAAAAGGAAGACATACTACCTTCCCTCTTAGGCAAGGCGGATATCGCCTGCAAGGTGCTTACTGCTAACTGTGAGGAATAAAATATGAACAATCAAGAATTAGAACTACTTAAAATGATTGCAGATATTGAGGGCACTCCTTCGGGCGCTTACAATATCCGCGCAAACGGTGCTTTGCAATCCCGTAGCGTTACCGAAAACATTAATATAAGAGAAAAACAGAGCGGCAACGGAATTGAAATTATAATAAAACCCGACACCAAGGGTGAAAAGGTGCATATTCCTGTTATTATAAGCGAAACAGGACTTACTGAGCTTGTTTATAACGATTTTATAATAGGTGAAAATGCCGATGTCGAAATCGTAGCAGGCTGCGGTATCCACAACTGCGGAAGCGAGGAATCTCGCCACGACGGTATTCACTCCTTTTTTGTCGGCAAAAATGCCAAGGTTAAATATGTTGAACGCCATGTAGGTACAGGTGACGGCGAGGGCGAGCGCAATATGAACCCGACAACCGTTATCAATATCGCCGAGGGCGGTTATATGGAAATGGAAACCACACAGATTGAGGGTGTCAACTCGACAAAGCGTGTCACAAAAGCAAGACTCGATAAGGATGCAACCCTTGTAGTCCACGAAAAGCTTATGACCCACGCAGAGCAGTATGCCGAGACCGATTTTGTGGTAGACCTTGACGGCGAAAACTCGAGCACTAATGTCGTTTCGCGCTCGGTTGCAAAGGATAATTCAAGCCAGTTGTTCCTCTCGACCATTAACGGCAATAATATCTGTAACGGTCACACCGAATGTGATGCAATTATTATGGATAAAGCGCATGTATCGGCAGTGCCGAAGATTACTGCCAACCATATTGACGCGTCTTTAATACACGAAGCGGCAATCGGCAAAATTGCAGGCGAACAGCTTATAAAGCTTATGACCTTAGGCCTTACCGAGCAACAAGCCGAAGAACAAATAGTAAACGGATTTTTGAAATAATTTTAAAGCCGATAGACAAATTAGTCTATCGGCTGTTTTATTGGCATTTTGTAGGGACTGGCGGTCTCACGCTGCGGCGTTCGGTCCCTCATCGGCTCTGATAGTCCACTGGACTGTCATTCACTACCGACTCACACGCTTACGCTACCTCGACTATCCATTTAATTAACTCCAAAGAACCGTCACAGTTTATTACTTGCGCGTGGGTTTTACATTTGATGCAGGAGTAATGTTACCATCAATAGCACCATTAACATCTTCAAAAGCTTTGATGCTTTCTCTAATTAAAACAAGCACTTGACTATTCACACTTCTACCTTCGTAATCTGCAATATATGCGATTTTATTCAACATTTCTTCTTCAATTCTAATCGAAACACTTTTAACAGCCATAATTTCACCTCATAATAAATATATTGTGTATTTATTTTAGATGTATTATGTGTTATAATGTTAAAAACAGATATACTGCATATCTAAAAAATAGGAGAAATTTATGAAAACAAATACTTGTTGCTTTATCGGTCATAGAGCGATTTTTGAAACAGAAGAATTAAACTCACAACTCTTCGAAATTATTGAAAATTTAATTGTGGAGAAAAATGTTGATACATTTCTTTTCGGGAGCAAAAGCCAATTTAATAGCCTTTGCCTTAAAATTGTAACTAAAATTAAAGAAAAATACCCGCACATAAAACGAGTTTATATACGGGCAGAATATCAATATATAGACGAAAAATATAAAAAATATCTTTTACAAAATTATGAAGATACTTATTACCCCGAAAAGATAAGAGGTTCAGGCAAAGCCGCTTATATTGAGCGCAACTATGAAATGATAAATAATAGCCACTTTTGTATCTTTTATTACGACAAATATATCCCCTATCCACACCGAAAAAGCGGTACCAAAATAGCCTTTGAATACGCCATAAAACGAGGTAAACAAATTATAAATGTGACGGAACTGTAAAACAATAACAGACGGTTCTATTATATCAATTAACTAACCACATTACGAATTAAATAAAATTGTCGCATTTAGAGATTGACAAGAAATTATCAATCTGTTATACTAAAAATGGTTATTAACCAAGCTATTATATTTAAAAAGGAGTTAGTTATCATGGCGACATCAAAAGTAGCTTATCTCGTAAAACCTAAAATTGTAGACGGCGTGGAAGGCGAAGCTATCGTCGAATTACGCGACATAGAAATCCCCACCCCAGGCCCAGGCGAAATTCTCGTTAAGGTTGAAGGCTGCGGCATTTGCGGCACTGACGTTCACGAATACCGTTACAATCCCTTTGGCTACAAGGAAATCGTTCTCGGTCACGAAGGTACCGGTGAAGTTGTAGCATTAGGCGAAGGCGTTACCACCGATACAAAGGGCGACCCCATCAAAGTTGGCGACAAGGTTGTTACCTCTGTTCTTCTCTGCGGCGAATGTGACTACTGCCGTCGTTATCCTGAACTTCCTAACCTTTGCGCAGGTCTTGGCGTTTACGGTCTTATCGAAGACGACGCTGAGCATCACAACAACGGTTGGTTTGCTGAGCACATCTTGGTTCGCAAGGACTCTTCTATCTTCGTTGTAAACGGCATGAGCGTTGACGAAAGAATGCTTATCGAGCCCGCTTGCGTTTGCGTTCACTCTTGGAACCGCGCAAACTCTACCAACCTTATCAACTTCGGCTCTACCGTATTGGTACAGGGTTGCGGCCCTATCGGTCTTATGCAGATTGCAGTTCTTAAGGCTGCAGGCGTTGTAAACATCATCGCAGTTGACGGCGTTGACACCCGTCTCGAACTCGCTAAAGAAATGGGCGCTACTGCTGTAATCAACTTCAGAGAACTCAAGACTATCGAAGAAAGAGTGGCTAAGGTTCAGGAACTCACACATGGCTTCGGCGCTGACTTCGTATTCCAGTGCACAGGCGTTCCGCAAGCAGCGGCTGACGCTTACAAATATGTTCGTCGCGGCGGCGGATATTGCGAAATGGGCTTCTTCGTAAATGCAGGCGAATGCACAATGAACCCCCACTTCGACCTTTGCAACAAGGAAATCACCTTGGTTGGTTCTTGGGTATACAGTGCTCAGGAATATATCGAAACTCTTGGCTTCATAAAAAAAGCTAAAGAAATGAATATTCCGATTGAAAAGCTCGTAACAGACCACTATCCGTTAGAGCAGTATGTTGACGCTATGGAAAAGAACATTTCTCTCACAGGCGTTAAGATTGCAATTGTAATGGAATAATTACATAAATTCAAAAGCCTATAGATTCGTTTGAATCTATAGGCTTTTTTCTATAATTCTATATGGATTGTTGCCCATTTTTAAAACAGAAGCGCCGCCGCGCCGTAGCTTACGAATGCCACGATAATTCCTGCCGTTATAACACCCGTTGCAATTGCTGGGAACGATTTTTTAAGTGATATTCCCATCATTGCCGCAATTAAAGCACCCGTCCAAGCGCCCGTTCCGGGCAAGGGTATTGCCACAAATATCCAAAGTCCCCAAGGACCGTATTTTTCGATTGTATCCTTTTTTGAGAAGGCTTTTTGCTCCATTTTTGTTACAACTTTTCCAAAAAATCCGTTTTGTCTGCTCATCCAAGCAAAAATCTTCTTTATAAAAATTATGATAAACGGAACGGGGACAAGGTTGCCGATTATCGCAACAGGAATGGCTATGCGCCAGTCAAGTCCCGCGCCTGTAGCCATCGGAAGTGCGCCACGAAGCTCAATTATCGGCACCATTGAAATTAAAAAGGTCATTATAATTTTACCCAAAAAGGTATTCCACAAAAAACTCATATTTTAACTCCTAACCGCGCTTTAAAAAAGAAAGCATCTTGAGAACGAAAATTTTAATAAATCTCAAGTTCACAATACCCATTACAATAATTGCCGCAACCTGAACCCAAACATAAAATGGCAATTCACAAACCATAAACACAGTCTGCACCAAAAGAATTGCGGTATTGATAATAACAATTTTTGAATACATCTTAAAGGGTATATACTTAAGAACATTAACCGCTCTTATTACAAAAATCAGCAGATAACTTAAGAAGGTAGCAATAGCGGCGCCCTGAACACCCAAGGGAGACGGAATCAAGATAAAGTTGAGAATAATATTAAGCACTGCGCCAACCATTGTCGTAAGGAATGAGTTTTTACTCCGCTTTTCAACGATATAAACCGAGCCCATAAAATTAGTAAAGGCACTGAATACCATCGCTGCCGTAAGCATTGGAACATATTTCCAAGCCGAGAAGAAGGCATCGGTTGTGAGGAGTTTTATAAGCGGTATCGAAAATGCAACAACACCCGCGCCAACTAAGAACATTATACTTTGGAAAGAGCCCCAGACCTTTGAAAAAAAGTCGATATGCTCCTTTTTATCATTTTCGGATTCGGTAACAGCAGAAAACTGCCACGCCTGCATAAACACGGTCGAAATCAGGGTGAGCAGTGTCGGCAATTTGTAAGATACCGCATAAATACCGTTAGCCTCCGAACCGATAAATCCGTTTACAAGATAGCGATTGGAAACGCTCGTCACCCACCAAAAAATCGTGGCAGGAATCATTGGAATGCTGTATCTCAGGATATCTTTAAAAATCGTTTTATCAACCCTGACCGTAATATCGCGCCAGAGCTTTTCACGAACAAAGATAAGCAAAGCTGAAATTCCGTCTGCAAGCACAACAGACAAGACATATCCCGTAATACCAATATTAAACACCGCTAAAAACAAAATGTTAAATACAATTACAAGCGAGGTGTTGATAATACCCTGCACCGCAAAAAAGGCGGTACTGCCGAGCGCTCTTATATACTTCGAACAAAGCGAATGATAACACGAAGCCATTGTATAAACCACAATAAGCCAAACATATCCGTCAAACTGGTTTGTAAGCATCAAAACAGGGGCTATTATAAAAAAAGCAAGGCCGCCGAGGGTTATAGTATAAAGTCCCGAAGAAAAGACGCTTTTTTTATCGATTTTACTGTCTATAGCAAAGCGGAAAACACCATCTGTAATCCCTAAAGAAATAAGGGGCAACAAAAGGTTCGCAGTTTGGGTTATAAGGTCGGCCGTGCCGTACTGCGCGGTGGTAAGATAGCCCGTATAAAAACGCACCATCAAAAACACCAACAGCTTTGAACCGAAGGTGCCAAGACTTATTAGCGCGGTATTAGAAACTAAGGTTTTATATTTATTCATAAAATTATACTTCCCAATTTTTTCACTTATTTTATGTTACTATATTTATTTTAAGGTGTCAACTGAAATTTATGTAACTATCCCTCGCATAACCCACAATTCCGTTATATCCTACAAGCGCCCAATCGGGCACACGGGCATAAACCGTCACTTCACTGCCGTTTGGGATTCTGCCGACGATAAACGCGTCGGTTGTAGGTCTCGTGCGGACATTGAGGTTGCCACCGTTAGTTGCAACATTAGCCACCGTAATCGGCTGGGGCGTATTAAAAGGTATTCCGAAATATTCGGTAAGCGACAGCACAAGATTTGCCGCAATAAGCTCGATATTATCGCGTATCCACTGCGCGTCCTCGGCGTTATCATGATAGGCAATCTCGACGAGTACCCCAGGCGCTCTTGTACGCGAAACCTCACCGAGTGATGTAGTTGGAACTGTTCGCACCCTATCAGGCAAAGGGTATATTAACTGTAAATTTTTCGCCACTATATCGGCGAAGCGTTTACCCTGCGCGCTTGAGGGGGAATAATAAACCTCGCTTCCCCTTGCCGCGCCGTTACCTGCGGCGGTGGCGTTAGAATGAAGTGCAAAATGTAGGTCAAAAACACCGCTGTTGGAGGCAGCAATCGAAGATGCGGCGGTCATATCAGGGCTGTTGCGGACAAACTGTATTCCACTTGCCGCCAAATAAGGCTCCATCGCATCGGCGATAAGATTCATATAATACTCTTCATTACCGCCGTTTACATAAGGGTTGAATTCCTGTGTCGAGGGACTTAAATATATTGTGGGCATAATAAAACCATCCTTTCACTTCAAAAATATGAAGCAAAAGGATGGGTTATGTTTAATTTTATAAAGAGTCTTTAACAACCGATAAGAACCAACAGTAAAGCGCTTCGCCAAGCTCCTGATAAACAGGGTCGCCGTCGTGAGAGCAAAGCAT
>JAZNLE010000013.1:0-2493 GCA_045578885.1 Acutalibacteraceae bacterium
ATAAAAAAGCGGTTGCACGCAACCGCTTTTTACACGAAAATATTAGCGGAACTTTCTTTTACGAGCAGCTTCCGACTTCTTTTTACGCTTTACAGAGGGCTTTTCATAGTGCTCTCTCTTGCGAACTTCCTGAATAACGCCGTCTTTTGCGGTCTGTCTTTTAAAACGACGCAAAGCGTTATCGAGAGATTCGTTTTCTTTAATTCTAACTTGACTCATTATATTCCCTCCCTCCGCAGAAAATGCAGGGGTTTTATTAAGTATTTTCGGGGCGAACCCCATTTTCAAGGGATTAACCCTTTAAAGCAAAGATATTTGCAACTATTGCCAATACAAAGAAAAGTATCGCAATATACTTTGTATAGCGTGCTAACATAGCATCTACTGTTCTTGCCTTGTTCTTAGAAAGAAAAGTATCAGCACCGCCGGAAATCGCACCGTTGATACCTGCACGACGGCCCTGCTGGAAGAGAACAGCAATTATAATAGCAAGCGAAACGAGTATTACTAAAATTCCTAAAATAATTTCAACTGCGCCCACCTGTTTCACCTCCGATTAGAAATAACATACATAACCAAGGTATATAATAACACACCTATTAAAATTTTGCAAGAAAAATTTTAATATTTTTTATTTTACTACAATATTTACTAACTTTTTGGGAACATAAAGCTCCTTAATAATGTTTTTGCCTTCGATTTCAGCCTTTACCGCCTCCTGCTCTTTTGCAAGAGCGATAGCATCGGCCGAAGAAATGTCAGCCGCAATATTAAGGCGTGCTCTGATTTTGCCGTTAATCTGAACAACAATTTCGACTGTAGCATCAACGCACTTAGCTTCGTCGTATTCGGGCCATTTAGTCTGGTTGAGCATACCAGGGAAGCCACACATTTCCCAAATTTCTTCGGTGATATGGGGTGCAAAAGGATTGAGCAAGGTTATAAATGTCTTATATTCGTCCTTTGTAATCTTGCCTGTTGCCTGAATAGAGTTCATAAGTGCCATAAGCGCCGCAATGGCTGTATTCATCTTAAGGGTTTCGATATCTTCGGTAACCTTTTTGATGGTGCGGTGGAATTCCGCTTCAACTTCCTTACGGTAACCGCTTTCATCGGTCATAACATCGCCTAAAGCCCAAACTTTATCAAGGAAACGCTTGCTGCCCTTTATTGAAGACTGACTCCAGGGAGCTGCTTTTTCAAAGTCGCCTATAAACATTTCATAAACACGCATTGTATCTGCGCCGTAGTCGTTTATAATCTCATCGGGGTTTACGACATTACCGCGTGACTTTGACATTTTTTCGCCGTTTTCACCCAGAATCATACCATGGCTTGTGCGCTTAGCATAAGGCTCAGCGTTAGGAACAGCCTCAATATCATAAAGGAATTTATGCCAGAAACGGCTATAAAGCAGGTGGAGAGTGGTATGCTCCATACCGCCATTGTACCAGTCAACAGGGCACCAATATTCGAGCGCTTCTTTTGATGCGAATTCCTTATCGTTATGCGGGTCGCAATATCTAAGGAAGTACCACGAAGAACCTGCCCATTGAGGCATTGTATCGGTTTCTCTCTTTGCAGGAGCGCCGCAATGCGGACATGTAGTATTAACCCACTCGGTCATCTTTGCCAAAGGCGATTCGCCGTTATCGGTAGGCTCATAAGACTCAACATTGGGAAGTACTAGCGGAAGTTCGCTCTCAGGAAGCGGTACCCAACCGCACTTTTCACAGTAAACCATCGGTATCGGCTCGCCCCAATATCTCTGGCGTGAGAATACCCAGTCGCGAAGTTTAAAGTTTGTTTTAACAGAGCCTATTCCCTTTTGGGTTAGCCATTCTTGAATTGCTTTCTTTGCATCTTCAACCGAAAGACCGTCAAGGAAATCGGAGTTTACAAGTACACCTGTTGCACAGTCTGTGAAAGCTTCTTTCTGAACATCTTCTCCGCCCTTCACAACCTCGATAATCGGCAAATCAAACTTCTTAGCAAATTCCCAGTCGCGTGTATCATGAGCAGGAACCGCCATAATAGCGCCTGTGCCATAAGAAATAAGAACATAGTCCGAAATAAAAATCGGGATTTCCTTTTCGTTAACGGGGTTGATAGCCATAACACCGTCGAGCTTTACACCTGTCTTATCCTTAGCAAGCTCGGTGCGTTCAAAGTCAGACTTCTTAGCAGACTGCTCTTGATAAGCCACAACTTCATCATAATTCTTAATGTTATCTTTCCATTTTGCGAGTAACGGATGCTCGGGCGACATTACCATATATGTAGCGCCGAAGAGTGTATCCGCACGGGTGGTAAAGATTTCAAAACTGTCGCCCAAAGTGGTACCGAAAGTAACCTGTGTACCGTAAGAACGGCCAATCCAGTTTCTCTGCTGCGTCTTTACGCGGTCGATAAAGTCAACACCTTCTAGCCCGTCCAAAAGTTTCTCAGCATATTCTGTAATTTTGAGCATCCACTGGCTCTTTTCTTTCTGAA
>JAZNLE010000014.1:0-20179 GCA_045578885.1 Acutalibacteraceae bacterium
TAAGATTAAAAAGCAGTCTTCGGGTGTTACAGGTTATGAGATTCAGTACTCAACTTCTAAGAAGTTCAAGAATGCTAAGACAAAGACAGTAAAGAGCTACAAGACCACATCAGCTACCCTCAAGAGCTTAAAGGCGAAGAAGACTTACTATGTAAGAGTTCGCACCTACAAGACAGTTAACGGTAAGAAGTTCTATTCAGCTTGGTCGAGCTATAAATCAAAGAAAACCAAATAAAGCGAAACAAAGCCCTCCTTGTGCAAAGGAGGGGGGACCGCTTGCGGTGGGAGGATTGTAAAAAACAATCCCTCAGTTTCACTACGATCAACAGCTCCCTTTACACAAGGGAGCCTTTTAATACAATCTATACGGACACATTGTAGGGGACAGCATTGCTGTTCCGCCGATTTCGTAGAAACCAAAACGGACGACCAATGGTCGCCCCTACCATAAAACAATAAAGAAATATTGTAGGGAACGGTTAGCGTACCGTTCCGTTCGGGATTTGCATAATTTTCGGTACGATACGTCGATCGTACCTTACAAAATGTTAATTAAAAATTTATCGTAGGGAGTTCGCAAATAATCAATGCAAATATCGGCGGTTTAACCGTCATAATCCTCCAATGCGGTTAGCGCTTCGTCTTTTGTTAGAAAATATATACCTTTTTCTAGGTGGGCTTTGTCTTCGTTTGGAAGATTGTCTATAGAAATATCGCCGAAAACCTCCACAACCTCGCCGTTATTGAGCAATACTACGGTGTTTTCGTGCGACTGAATTACCCAATTATCTGTATTTTCGTGTTGGGTTTTGACCGCAAATCCGCTTGTTAGGACAATTATCAGGAGAAACGCACCCAACATCACCCCTAAAATTAAGTATTTTTTATTCAAAACTTTTGCCATGAAATCACACTCCGTAAAGGTATTTTTGGCAATTTTTGTTTTTTTATTCAAAATTCCTGCGGTGTTATGCCGCTGTATAAAAGTATTGCAACAGCGCTCATTACCGCAAAGGGTGAAAATTTTTCGGTGAGTTTAATTTTAAACTCACAAGGTTCTAAAAGATTTCCTTTAATATCATAAATCGAGCGCTGCAATGTAGCGAGCAGGGTGTTGTCAGCAATACTCGAAAGGGTTATGGTATTTTTATTATTTATTCCGCAGGTAATAACGGCATTTCGGCTTTTTTTAAGTGTTTCGAGGGCGGTATGGTTGTTTTCTTCGCATACACCGACAATGCCTATTGGGAATTTTTGGTCGATGAACCGCAGGTTCTTTTCTACAAAAACTGCGATGCCTTTATCTATTGCAATTTCGGTTTTTTTATAGATGCTGACAATCGTAAAATTCCCCGAGTTTTCGCTTAAAACCTTGTCAGAAATATAATCCCCGCCGTACTTTTGCAAGATTTTTATAATTTCTTTTTCGCATTTACTTTTTCTGTTTGCTAGAAGAATTACCACAAAATATCACCTGAAAATTATTGTTCCCCAAAAAACATAAATTTCTGCATTTTAAAACACAGCAATATTTGTCCTATATTTTTCAATATTTGGTTTGCTTTAAGAGTCAATGGTGTTCGAGTATATTAAAGGTGTTGCGGTAAATCGCGGTGAACATAAGATTTTAATTGACAAGCTCGAATGTTCTGTTGTAATATAATATTATCAAGTTTTTGAACGGAGAATTTATTATGAGCATTTCTAAAAAATTGTTTGGCAAAATGCCTGACGGCAGGGAAGTTTACTGTTGGACAATAACCGAGGGAGATATGTCGGCAGATGTTATCGACTATGGCGCTACCTTGCGTTCATTGATTGTTCCCGATAAGAACGGCAAACCTACTGATGTTGTTTTAGGTTATGATACTGTTGAAGAGTATATAAACAATGACGGTTATATCGGCGCTACAGTAGGCCGTTTTGCAAACCGCATCCGCGTTGGCAAGTTCACCTTGAACGGCGAGGAATATACTGTTGCTTGTAATGACGGACCGAACCACTTGCACGGCGGTATTGAGGGCTATGACAAGCGCGTTTGGGATATCAAGGACGAAGACGGCGTTCTTGCTTGCTATCTCGTTTCACCCGACGGTGACGAGGGTTACCCCGGTACTCTCGAAATGAAGGTTACATACGCTATAAAGGACGGCGGACTTGAAATTCATTACGAAGCCGCAAGTGATAAGGATACTATATTCAACCCGACAAACCACGCTTATTTCAATCTTGACGGCGAGGGCAAGGTTAATAATCAGTACCTTAAAATAAGCGCTGATTACTTTACGCCCAACGATGCTGACTGCTTGCCGACAGGTGAAGTTAAAGCGGTTGAGGGAACTTCAATGGACTTTAAGGATTTCCATACTATCAGCGAACGTTCCGATATGGACGAATATGTAAAGCCCTACGGCGGTTATGATGTTAACTTTATTCTCAACGGAAATTCTCCCGCTTGTGAAGTTTATTCCGATAAAAATGGAATTGTTATGACAGTTGAAACAACCGAGCCTGGTGTTCAGCTTTACACAGGTAACGGCACTTCCGACAGAAACGGCAAAAACGGCGCAAAATACGGTTGGAGAAGCGCTTTCTGCTTGGAAACACAGCACTATCCCGACTGTATAAACCACCCTGAATGGCCCTCTTGCGTGCTCAGAGCAGGTGTTAAGTTCGATAGTAAAACAATATACAAATTCTCAACTAAATAATTTAAAAGCTCCGAATTTTTAGGGTTCGGGGCTTTATCTTTTTGTTGATAAATAATTTCATTAGTGGTATAATAATTGAGTTAAAAATTTTTAAGGATAGTTTATGAAAATTTGTGACTATGATTATTTGCCTAAAGAGGCAATGGATGTACGCATAAAGGTCTTTGTTGAAGAACAGGGCTTTGTGGACGAAATGGATAATACCGACAATGTTGCAATTCATTTTGTCGCATTCGAAACGGGAACGCCGATAGGCACTTTCCGTATATTCTTAAAAGAAAACGGTTATGTTTTAGGCAGACTTGCGGTTATAAAAGAATACCGCAATAAAGGTGTCGGCAAAGCGCTTATGTCTGCCGCTGAACAAAAGGTTAAAGAAAAAGGTTATAATTCGCTTATTCTTCATTCACAGCTTCGCGCAACCGAGTTTTACGAAAAGTGCGGTTATAAAGCCTTTGGCGAAGTAGAACTTGAAGAAAATTATCCGCATATATGGATGAAAAAAGAATTTTAACAGAAAATTCACCATAAACTTTGAAATTTTGTTACAATGAATAGAGGTGAACGGCTTGTTTGGGTATATTAAGATATCAAAAGGTGAACTTAAAATTAAAGAGTATGAGCTTTACCGCGGTGTTTATTGCTCGCTTTGTAAGGTTTTGGGCAAGAATTACGGCTTGTGGTCGCGTTTTACTCTGAATTATGATTTCACATTTCTTTGCTTGCTTAATATGTCGCTAAAAGACGGATGTGATAAATTCACCCAAAAGGGCTGTACCTTTAATCCGCTTAAAAAGTGTCAGTTTTGTGATAATACCGAGGCTTTCGAAATGCCATCTGCGGCGGCAATGATAATGTCTTACTATAAATTACTCGATAATATCGAAGACGAAAAGGGTATTAAAAAAGTTGGGTATTGGCTATTAAGACCCTTTTTAAATTCGGCGAATAATAAGGCTAAGAAGAAATATCCTTTTATTGAGGAAATCGTAGCCGAATATATTTCGAAGCAAGCGGAGCTTGAAAGGAATGATTGCAAGGAAATTGACCGAGTGGCAGACCCGACGGCTGTTGCGCTTTCAAAACTATTGATGCTTTGCAGTGACGATGCTTCCCAAAAACGCGTTTTAGAGCGGTTGGGATATTGTCTTGGAAGATATATTTATCTGCTCGATGCTTTTTGCGATTTAGCGGAAGATACTCAAAAGGGCAGTTACAATGTTCTTAAAAATAAGCCCACAGAAGAAGTTAAAGAGTATATAAGATCGCAAATCTATTTTTGCATAAATGAGTCTATAAAAGCCTTTGAGCTTTTGGACATAAAAAAATATAAATCAGTTCTTGGAAATATTATTTACTTAGGACTTGAAGATATCGCAATAAAGGAGTTAGAAAAATGAACGATCCTTATAAAATTTTAGGTGTTGACCGTAATGCTACCGACGACGAAATTAAAGAAGCATACAGAAAGCTCGCTAAGAAATACCATCCCGACAGCTACGGCGACAATCCGCTTGCTGATTTAGCGGAAGAAAAAATGCGCGAAATCAACGAAGCATATGACGCGATTGTAAATACCCGCAAGGGCAGAAAAACCGCAGGTTCTACCGCGGGGGATACTTCGGCTAATACCGATTTTCCCGAGGTTCGCAACCTTATTAGGCAGGGAAGACTTGAGCAGGCGCTCGAGCTTTTGGACGGCGTACCGCCACACGAGAGAAATGCCGAATGGTACTTCCTTAACGGCACTGTTCAGTATCGTCGCGGATGGTTCGACCAGGCTTTCACAAGCTTTGCTACTGCTTCACGTATGGACCCGTCTAATATGGAATACCGTAATGCAGTAAATAACGCTCAAAGACAGGCGGCGCGTCAGCAAAACAACCCCTACCGCACCTATTCGGGCGGAAACTGTGATGGCTGCACTATGTGTCAAAGTCTAATTTGCGCTGACTGTTGCTGTGAATGTTTGGGCGGCGACCTTATCAGGTGCTGTTAATGAAAAACACTAAAAAAATCACTTTTTGCGCCATAATGTCGGCTTTGGCGGCGGTTATAATGCTCGTTTCGTATTTTCCGTATTTCACCTACGCTGTACCAGCGCTGGCAGGTCTTTGCGTTATGGTGGTTGTTATCGAAATCGGATGTAAATGGGCGTTTTTTACCTATCTAACCTCGGCTTTTTTAGCATTTTTATTCGCCGAAACCGAAAGCAAACTGATATATATCTGCTTTTTCGGGTTTTATCCTATTATAAAATGCCTTGTCGAAAAACTCGGTAAGCCCGTTACAGAATGGATTTTGAAGTTGTTGACCTTTAATGCTTGCGTGGTTTCGCTTTACTTCATTTTTGCCGAGGTTTTGATGCTTTCTTTCGATGATATGGGAAAGCTTGCAGAGTACGGTGCTGTGATTTTGCTGATACTCGGTAATATTGTGTTTGTTGTTTACGATTTTGCTGTTTCGCGACTTTCATTTACTTATTACGATAGATTCCATTCAAAAATCCAAAAACTTTTAAAATAAAGGTTATTTATGAATATAAAAATTATAAATCTTGAAACGGTCACTTCGACTAACGATTATCTAAAGCAATTAGCAAAAGATGGCGCCGAAGAAAAAACAGTTGTTATCGCAAAAAGTCAGACGGCAGGCAAGGGGACTAAAAACCGCTCTTTTATTTCAAGAAACGGCGGAGTTTATTTGAGCATTCTTATAAAACCTGAACTTTCGGGTTTTGATGCCACGTTTGTTACCTCTGCAACGGCTGTTGCGGTGAGTGATGCGATTGATCAAATCAGCGGCAGGAAAACCCAAATCAAGTGGGTAAATGATGTCTATCTTGATAATAAAAAGGTATCGGGTATTCTATGCGAATCGGTGGTTCAAAAGGGCGAAATTTCTTTTATCATTGTGGGGATTGGTGTTAATCTCGTAAGACCTGAAGGTGATTTTGATAGTGATATCAAGGATATCGCAACCTGTGTTTTCGAAGAGGAAAACGCGCAAAAAAGGGAAGAATTTATAAATACTTTGATTGTAAATTTCTTTTATTATTTTGAGAATTTAAAGGAAAAAACATTTCTGCCGAAATATCGCGAAAGAAATCTGGTTTTGGGTAAAGAAATTATGGTAATTTCTCCTAACTGCGAGAAAAGCGCAAGAGCTCTCGAAATCGACGACAACTGCCGTCTTTTAGTAGAGTACCCCGATAAATCAAGAGAGTATTTATCCTCGGGTGAGGTTTCAGTAAAATTTTAAATGATTATTGCAGGGAACGGCTTGTGCCGTTCCTTTGATTTTTATTGATTTTGCGGAACAAACAATTGTCATTGCGAGCGTAAGCGCGGCAATCTAGTGGCAAATTTATGAGATTGCTTCGGCGCGAGCACCTAGCAATGATATTATCTTTGTAAACTGATGTCTGATTTGTGTTTATAAAATGCAAAATTGCCCATAATATTATCATTATTTACTTGACAAGCGTGTATGTAAAATAGTAATATATTATAAGATATATATTAAAAGGGAAATTCTACCTAAATTTTAAAATATTGCTTTTACATAAATTTATTATGGAGGACTTATATGAGCGAAAAAAACGTTAAAAAAGACGTTAAAAAGCAAGTGAAACAAAACAAAAATACTAAGAATCTAAACAACAAAGCTCAAAAACTTAAAAAACAAACCAACTATAAACCGAAAAATACAGCGCCCAGAAAACCGAAAACTCCAAAGCATCCTGTTAAAATCATTCCTTTGGGCGGTCTTTTGGAAATCGGTAAGAATATCACCCTTTACGAATACGACGGCGATATGCTCCTTGTCGACTGTGGAATGGCATTCCCCGACGAAGAGATGCCGGGTATCGATATTGTAATACCCGATTTTTCGTATATTCTTGAAAACAAGGATAAAATCAAGGGTTTGGTTGTAACCCACGGCCACGAAGACCACATCGGCGCGATTCCGTATTTGTTGCGTGATTTTAATGTCCCGATTTATGCGACAAGACTGACAGTAGGGCTTATTGAGGGCAAGCTTAAAGAACACAGGCTTCTTGACAGCGCGCACCTTAACACCGTAAAACCCGGTGAGGTTGTAAAGCTTGGCAAATTTGATGTTGAGTTTATCCACGTTAACCACTCAATACCCGATGCGGTGGCTTTCGCTATTAAAACGGGCGCAGGTACTGTTGTCCACATGGGCGACTTTAAGATTGACACAACACCTATTGACGATTATGTTATCGACTTTGGCAGATTTGCAGAACTTGGCAAGAAAGGTGTTCTTGCAATGCTTGCCGATTCTACTAATGCCGAAAGGCCTGGCTACACCTCTTCCGAGAGGCTTGTCGGTGGTTCTTTCTCGAACCTATTTAAAAAAGCCGAGGGCAGAAGAATTGTTGTAGCGACCTTCTCGTCCAATATTCACCGTATTCAGCAGATTATTGACGAAGCGGTGCGTTGTAACCGAAAGGTTGCAATTTCGGGCAAGAGTATGCTCAATGTTGTAAACGTTGCATCAGAGCTTGGTTACCTAAAGGTGCCGAAAAATGTTCTGATAGAAATCGAAGCGCTTCGTAATTATCCGCCCGAGCAGACTGTTATTATAACCACGGGCAGTCAGGGAGAACCGCTTTCCGCTTTACACAGAATGGCATTTTCCGAGCATCGTCAAGTGGCTATTATGCCTGGAGATATGATTATTATTTCTGCAACGCCAATCCCTGGCAACGAAAAGTTTGTTGACAAGGTTGTAAACGAGCTTATGAAGCACGGTGCAGAGGTTGTATATGAGCGTATGTACGATGTTCACGTTTCGGGACACGCTTGTCAGGAAGAATTAAAGCTTATGATGAGCATTGTGAAGCCCAAATTCTTTATCCCCGTACACGGCGAGCAAAAGCATCTTATTAAGCACAAAATGTTGGCTGAAGAGATGGGAATACCGAGTGATAACATTATTATCGGTATCAACGGCTCGGTTATCGAGGTGTCAAAAAAGAATATCAAGTGGGCAGAAACTGTGCCTGCAGGCAGAGTATTTGTTGACGGCTTAGGTGTAGGCGATGTCGGAAGTATCGTGCTTCGCGACCGTAAGCATCTCTCTGATAACGGACTTATTGTGGTTGCGGTTACAATCGATAAGGTCACTAGAGAGGTTGTGGCAGGGCCCGATATCGTTTCGCGCGGATTTGTCTATGTTAAAGAATCCGAAGACCTTATGAACGAGATAAATGATGTTGTTTGCGATGTTTTAGAGCGTTGCTACATTCATAGAATTAAAGATTGGACAACAATTAAGACTAAAATTAAAGACGGGGTTTCGAGATTTTTGTTTACCAAAACAAAACGAAGCCCGATGGTATTACCAATGATAATGGAGGTTTAAAAAATGAAAGTTATTTTACTTGCAGATGTTAAAGGACACGGCAAAAAGGGTGAGCTTTGTAATGTATCGGACGGTTATGCCCGTAATTTCCTTTTCCCGAAGAAGTTGGCAGTTGAGGCAGACAGCTCTGCTTTAAACGACCTCAAAAACCGCGAGGCTGCGGCGGCACACCACAAGAAAGAAGAGATTGATGCCGCAAACGCCACTGCTAAGAAGCTTGAGGGAAAGACCGTTGCCATTTCTGCTAAAGCAGGCTCCAACGGAAAGCTTTTCGGCTCGGTTACTTCAAAGGAAATTGCCGCTGAAATCAAGAACAGTTTAGGTATCGAAATCGACCGCAAGAAAATGAGTGTAGCCGATATCAAAAACTTCGGCGAATACACCGCTGAAATCAAATTATACACAGGAATCACTGCAAAAATTACTGTAAAGGTTACGGAATAATAAAATGAGTGACGAAAAACTTATATACAACCTTGACGGAACAAGGCTTCCTTATTCGGTTGAGGCTGAGCAGGCAGTTTTAGGGTCGGTTATCGTTGACCCTAAATGCCTTAACGAGATTGCGGTGCAGATGAAGACCGATTATTTCTATATTCCGCAGCATAAAGAAATTTATACTGCGATGTCTTCAATGTATGAATTAAGTCAGACTATCGACTTTGTATCGCTTCTTGAAAAACTTAAAAAAGACGGTGTTTATGACGATGCAGGCGGTAAGGCATATTTAACACAGTTGGTACAGACTGTGCCGTCCTCTGCGAATGTGCTTACATACGTTGCGATCATTCGTGAGCGTTACTATGCAAGGGCGCTTTTGACCGCCGCTCAGGGTATTATTAAGGATATTAACGATAATACCGAGGATTCGGGTAAGCTTATCGACTCTGCCGAACAGCGAATTTATGAAATCCGTCAAGGTAGGGAAGTAAGCGGTCTGACACACATTAAGAGTGTTATCGAAAATGAAACCTACGATCGCCTTTCCAAAATGGCAGACCCTGCAACGAGGGAAGACTATATCGGTATCCCGTCGGGTATCGGCGACCTTGATAAAATGATAACAGGTCTTAATAAGTCAGACCTTATTATCCTCGGCGCCCGTCCCGGTATGGGTAAAACCTCCTTTGCCCTTAATATCGCGCGAAATGTTGCGGTTCAGGCTGGTAAGACTGTTTGTTTCTTCTCGCTTGAAATGACGCGTGACCAGTTAGCACAGCGTATGCTTTCGAGTGAAGCAGGTATCAAGAGTGAAAAGCTTCGCACAGGTGAGCTTTCACCTGACGAATGGACAAGACTCGCTCAAGCAGGGGATCACCTTTCGAAAGCTAATATCTACTTTGACGAAACTTCGGCGATTACCGTTCCCGAAATGAAGGCAAAGCTTCGCAGAATGCGTCAGGTTGACCTTGTGGTTATCGACTATTTAGGTCTTATGAAATCGGCAAAGTCTACCGAGAACAGAGTTCAGGAAGTTTCGGAAATTACACGAAACTTAAAGATTATGGCGAAAGAATTAAAGGTTCCCGTAATCGCTTGCGCACAGCTCTCTCGTGGCACCGAAACCAAGGGCAAATCGCATAAACCTGCGCTTTCCGACCTGCGTGAATCGGGTTCAATCGAGCAGGATGCTGATATCGTTTTATTCCTTTATCGTGACACCTATTATGACAGCGAAAAGGGTGACGACGAGGATAGGTCCGACCCTAACAAAGCAGAATGTATAGTTGCTAAAAACCGTCACGGTGAAATTGGCACAATTGATATGCATTGGGACGGTCAGTTCACAAGATTTACTTCGGTGGATGTGTTCAGATAATGAAAGATTTGGTTTTAAAAGCCATAAGTCAGTTTTCTCTGATAGACAAAGGGGACACTGTGACTGTGGCATTTTCGGGCGGAGCAGATTCTGTTGCACTTTTGTATATACTCTTTTCCTTGAAAGACAAGTTGGGTATTTCGGTTAACGCGGCGCATTTTAACCATTCAATTCGAGGTGAAGAAGCCGACCGCGACCAGAGGTTTGTGCAAGATTTTTGCATGTCGCACGGAATAGAACTTTTTTGTGAAAAAGCCAATGTTCCCGAATATGCAAAGGAAAATCAGCTGAGTCTCGAGCTTGCCGCAAGGGAACTTCGCTACGATTTTTTACAGCGTGTGGCTGTTGGCAAAATCGCTACAGCCCATACCGCGAGTGACAATCTCGAAACTTTGATTTTTAATTTAACACGCGGAACTGCTTTAAAAGGTCTTTGTGGTATACCGCCAAAGCGTGATAACATTATCCGTCCTGTGATTTTCTGCACAAGGGATGATATCGAAAAATACTGCGCCGATAATGGCTTGTATTTCGTTACCGATAGCACCAATTTGTCGGACGATTATTCGCGAAACAAGATAAGACATAAGGTAATTCCTGTGCTTAAAGAGATAAACCAAAATGTCGAGATTTCGGCGGTCAGAACGTCGGTAAGTCTTACCGACGATTATTCTCACCTTGAAAAAGAAGCAAACGAGTTGCTGTTTTCTCTTTGCGGCGAAGATGTGCTTAACGTCGCATCGTTTAGAGAATTGGACGAAGCGGTTGCTAAGCGGGTGATTATCGGTTACTTTTATATTTGTTACCCCGAAATAGCGCTCGAAAACCACCATATTAACGATATATATTCGTCTTGTATTGGCGAAAAAGCGAAGGTAAATCTTCCAGCTGATTTGTATGCAGTAGTTGAAAACGGCGAACTTAAGGTTACCGACGGTGCTTTCGAAACAGAGGAATTCTCGGTAAAAATCACCAAATGTGAAAATGTTAATAATTTGTTCTCAAATAATATATTGGACTGTGATAGAATAGTAGGCAAGATTGCGGTGCGTACCCGCGCTGAGGGGGATAAAATACGTCTTAAAGGCAGCGGTTATACCAAAACCCTCAAAAAACTTTTTACTGAATATAAGATTCCTTTGAATGTTCGTGAAACTTTGCCCGTCATCTCAGACGATCAAGGAGTTATTTGGGTTCATAATATCGGTGTTGCACAGCGCGTAGCGGTAAGCGAAGCCACCGAAAAAATTCTAAAAATAGAAGTTTTAAGCGGAGGAAGTAAAAATGAATAAGGACTTTAAAGAAATTCTCGTATCAGAAGAAGAAATTAAGGAGATTTGCGAAAGACTCGGTAAACAAATTTCCGAAGATTACAAGGGTAAAAAGCTTTTGCTTGTGAGTGTTTTAAAGGGTGCTGTTGTATTTTTGGCTGACCTTATGCGCCACATTACCTGCGATTGCAGAATTGACTTTTTGGCGGTT
Source organism: Acutalibacteraceae bacterium (assembly GCA_045578885.1). GTDB lineage: Bacteria > Bacillota > Clostridia > Oscillospirales > Acutalibacteraceae > UBA737. The sequence goes on from JAZNLE010000014.1 coordinate 11,407, forward strand.
TCTTCCTACGAGGGCGCAAAAACCACAGGACATGTTAATTTCAAAAAAGATTTGGACTTAAACCCCGAAGGCTATGACATACTTATAGTAGAGGATATTCTCGATTCGGGCATTACCCTCACATATCTTAAAAAGGTTCTTATGGACCGCAACGCTAACAGCATCAAAGTTTGTACCTTCCTTGACAAACCTACCAACCACAAAACCGATATTACTGCCGATTATATTGGTAAAGTGGTGCCCGACGAGTTTGTTGTAGGTTACGGACTTGATTATAACGAAAAATACAGAAATTTACCCTTTGTTGCAGTACTTGCTCCCGAAGTATATGCATAATGGGAAAGGAGAAAACTTTTGAAAAAGAATCTTAAAAGTGTGCTTTTATTTATCGGTATTCCGATTATTCTGATTTTATCGATAACTGCAATTTCCTCTTTAAATAAAAACACAGCAGAAAAAAAGTATTATGAAATCGTCAATATGATAAAGGATAATCAGGTTTCGGAGTATCAGCTTAATTTGTACAGCGGTCAGTTGCTTTATACCCTGCGTTCTGACGGTAAAATTTATCGTTATACAGTTGCAGACCCGAATATTTTCTATAACGATGTCAATAAGGCTGTTATGGAAATCAACGAGGCTAATAAGGGCACCGATAAGGAAATCAAATTTGATTACGAGCGCGGCAGCGGTAGTGCTTGGTTGGAAAGACTGATTCCAACGGTTTTGATGGTCGGCTCGCTTGTTTTGTTGTTGGTTTTGATGACCAGACGAATGAGCGCTTCAATGGGCGCAGACAGAACAATGGGTTTTGGAAAATCTAAGGCTAAAAAGGCTGATAATAAAAGGAAGACCACCTTTGCCGATGTTGCAGGTGCTGACGAAGAAAAGGAAGAAATGGCTGAGATTGTCGACTTTCTTAAAGACCCTAAGAAGTTTAACGAGCTCGGCGCTCGTATACCGAAAGGTGTGCTTTTAGTTGGCCCTCCAGGTACAGGTAAAACCCTTTTGGCGCGTGCGGTTGCAGGCGAAGCAGGGGTGCCTTTCTTCTCGATTTCGGGTTCCGACTTTGTTGAGCTTTATGTTGGTGTTGGTGCTTCCCGTGTAAGAGATTTGTTCTCTGAGGCTAAAAAAGAAGCTCCTGCAATTGTTTTCATTGATGAAATCGATGCTGTAGGCCGTCAGCGCGGCGCTGGTCTTGGCGGCGGTCACGACGAACGTGAACAGACCCTTAACCAGCTGCTTGTTGAAATGGACGGCTTCGGTGTTAACGAGGGTGTAATAGTTATCGCGGCTACCAACCGCCCCGATATTCTCGATAAAGCGCTTTTGCGTCCAGGTCGTTTTGACAGACAGATTACTGTAGGCTATCCCGATGTTAAGGGCAGAGAAGAAATTTTAAAGGTTCACTCTCGCGGTAAGCCTTTAGGTCCTGATGTTAACCTTCGTACAATTGCGCAAAAGTCTTCGGGCTTTACGGGTGCCGACCTTGAAAATCTTCTCAACGAATCTGCACTCTTGGCTGTTCGTCACGGTAAAAAGGCGATTACTCAGGAAGAAATCGAAGAGGCTACCATTAAGGTTATGATGGGTGCTGAAAAGAAATCGCATGTTGTGACTGAAAAGGATAAAATGATTACCGCTTATCACGAAGCGGGTCACGCAATTGTGTCTTACTTCTTGCCGACACAAGACCCCGTTCACCAGATTTCGATTATTCAGCGCGGTATGGCGGCAGGCTATACAATGTATCTGCCCGACGGTGAAAAGAGCCATATTTCTAAGGGTAAAATGCTTGAAGATATATGCTCACTTCTCGGCGGACGCGCGGCAGAACAACTCACACAAGATGATATCTGTACAGGCGCTTCCAACGATATTGAGCGCGCAACCGAACTCGCACGCGGTATCGTTACAAGATACGGTATGAGCGAAAAGCTTGGTCTTGTAGTTTACGGCAACGACCAGAACGAAGTCTTCTTGGGACGCGATTTCTCGTCAACACCTAACTATTCTCAAAAGACCGCCGCGATTATCGACGAAGAGATTGAAAAGATTGTTATGACTCAGTATGAAAAAGCGTTGAACTTACTTAAAGATGCAATGCCCAAGCTTCATGAAACCGCAAAGGTTCTTTTCGAAAAGGAAAAAATCAGTGGCGACGAGTTCAGAGCAATTATGGAAAATTAAGTTTGAAAGGGTTATCCTTGTGGATAGCCCTTTTATTTTTGCGCATAATATTTCGGGTGAAAAAAGTTGGGTAAAAAATTCAGAATATTTTTAAGGTCTTTTGTTATTAGTATGATGTGCTGTGCGGTGTTTGTGGGGGTGGGGTATTATTATATTGATGCGAATCTTAAACCTGTACAAAACGAAACCGAAAATGTGCCATACAGTCAGGAATCGCCCGAAAATGCGGGTGTTTTGCTCGAAATCGGTGGGGATAAAACCTTTTTCTATCTCGATTTTGAGAGTGAGAAATTATTTGTGTCGGTAATGCCCGAAGAAGTGAACGGTGGCGAAATTTACGGCTATAGTGTCGATTATACCGTCTCGGCAAATTATCAGCTTTTGAGCGATATTGTCGACTATGTCGGCGGTATTGAAATGACCTTGGATGATACGGTTTTGAGATATACTGGAATACAGGTTTCTGAGCTTGCGCAAACTAATACTGGTGGTGAGTTAAAACGCGAAATAATAGCGAAAATTTGCGAAATAATAGAGCAAAGCGGTGTCGCACTCGATTTTTTTGCTAATATAATCGAAACTGCTGATACCGATTTGACAATACCCGACTGCTATTTTTGGGAAGATAAAATCGACACCCTCTGCCAAAATTTGCAGATAATTGACTAAACTCCCTTTGGGGAGTTTTTTGTTGTGTAAATATAAAAATAATATATTTACTTTTTTGTTATGTGTTGGTATAATATTTATGATTAGTTTTTTCACAAGAGGTGAAGTATGAAATATAATATCAATCCTGCGGTTTTTACAAATGTTTTTGTTTTTCCCGTTTCTATTGCCGACAAGTATTTAAAACTTTGCAAGGGTGAACACCTGAAGGTTTTGATCTACATAATGCGGACAAGCACCGATAAGCCGTCGGTTGAAGAAATTTCACAGGCACTTGATTTATCAGAATACGATGTAAAAGAGGCAATACTTTTCTGGGCGGATGCAGGGATACTTTTGACCGAGAACACCGCCTCCAAAACTGAAAAACCGAAAACTGTTAAAAAGGTATTAAAACCGACACGCGAAGATATCGCAAGAAGAGGGCTTGAAGATCCTAAAATCAAATATTTGCTTAATGAAACCCAGCTTAAATTCGGCAGAGGTCTTAAGAACAACGAAGCCGAAACGCTCGTTTGGATGTATGATGATTTAGGGCTTGATGTTTCGCTTGTGCTCTTTATTGTTGAATACGCGGCTCAAAACGGCAAGAAGAATATCCGTTTTATCGAATCAATCGCGACCGACTGGGCAGACAAGGGTATCGAAACGATTGAGCAAGCCGAGGAAGAAGTGCGGCTGATGGCGCTTCACGACAAAGCGTGGACGGTTGTTTGCAAAGCTTTCGGTATAGAACGCAGAAAACCGAGCAAAAAGGAAGAATCACTTTCGCTTTTGTGGATAAATGAATGGAACATCTCTCCCGAAATGCTCAAAGAAGCGTATGACACTTGCATTGATACAAAGTCAAAATATTCTTTCCCGTATATCGCGAAAATTATTGAAAACTGGCACAACGAGGGTTACGAAAAACCCGAAGATATCAAGCCGAAAGAAGCGGGTTCTGACAGTTCTACGGTTACTTTTGATGTTGATTTATATAAAAAAATGTTAAATTCAAAGGATTAAATTATGATTACAAAAGAACTTACATACAAGCAGGCTTTTGAGATTAAGAAGCAGGCTTTAAACCAAAAAGTAAAGCAAAGGGAAATGTTGTTGGCTTCCGCGTATGCAGAGAACACCAGATTATCGCAAATTGACAATGAACTGTCCTCTTTGGGCGCGAACCTCGCTTTAACTGCGCTTTCAGGTGATACCGAAAAAATTCAAAAAATAAAATATCAGTCACAGATTTTAAACGCTGAAAAGAGTATAATACTCAAAAAATGCGGTATAGAGGATATCGTTTTCGACTGTCCTTTGTGCAGTGATACGGGTTACATAAACGGTAAGGTTTGCGACTGTGTCAAAAAGCTTGCTAACAGTATTGCTATAAAAGAACTTTCGGCGCTTATGCCATTGGATGAATGCAAATTCGATAATTTCGACCTCAATTATTATTCTGATAAGGGCAATAATGCGCGCAAGAGAATGTCTTCGATTTTTAAGCTTTGCAAGGAATATGTTTTGAATTTCAACCCAAAAACCTCGGGAAATTTGTTGTTTTTAGGCGGCCCAGGACTTGGTAAAACCCATTTAACACTTGCGATTGTTTCGGGTGTAATTGAAAAAGGATATATGCCTGTATACGCCCCTGCAGAAAATATTTTTTCAGCAATTCAAAAAGAAAAGTTTGACGGAGAGAATAAAGGGACTTTTGATCAGATGCTGACCTGTGATTTGCTTGTTATTGACGATCTCGGAACTGAAATGGCAAATTCATTTACAAAATCTGCGTTATATAATCTTATCAATACAAGGTTATTGTCAAAAAAGCCGATTATTATAAATACAAATCTTTCTATAGAGGAAATTATTGATAAGTATTCGCCGCGAATTGCTTCGCGTCTTTTTGGCGAATTTAACAGTAATGAATTTTTAGGAAATGATATAAGACAGCAAAAAAATTTAGGAAAATAGAGTGATATTTTTTGGAAATAAAGAGATATGATGCAGGTGGTTATGATGTCGCGGTTATCGGCGGAGGACACGCTGGTATCGAGGCGGCATTAGCGTCTGCAAGACTTGGCTGTGAGACCATTATGTTTTCAATCACGGTCGACTGGATAGGAAATATGCCCTGCAACCCCTCGATTGGCGGTACTGCAAAGGGACACCTCGTACGCGAGCTTGATGCATTGGGCGGTGAGATGGGCAAGGCGGCTGATAAAAACACCTTGCAAAGCCGTATGCTTAACCTCGGAAAAGGTCCTGCGGTGCATTCGCTTCGCACACAGATTGACCGTCGCGCTTACAGCGAATATATGAAGCATACTGTTGAAAAACAAGAAAAGCTTGATGTAAAACAATGCGAAATTGTAAAAATTGAAGAGTGTGACGAGGGTTGGATTTGTGTTTCAAACCTCGGCGCTACATTTGTTTGTAAAAAGGTTATAATCGCTACAGGTACATTTTTGGGCGGCAGAATATATGTAGGCGAAGTAAACTACGAAAGTGGTCCTGACGGGTGTTTCCCTGCAAGAGAACTGTCTAATTCTTTGAAAGAATTAGGTGTTCCGCTCCGTCGTTTTAAGACAGGTACTCCCGCGCGTGTGCTTCGCGACAGCATTGATTTTTCTGAGCTTGAAGTTCAAGAGGGCGATAACGAAATAGTGCCATTTAGCTATTCGACTAAAATTCCTCTCGAAAACAAGGTGGTTTGTCATATCGGCTACACCAACGATGAAACCAAGCGTGTGATTTTGGAAAATATCGACCGTTCACCGCTTTATGCGGGCGAAATTGAGGGCGTAGGTCCTCGTTATTGCCCAAGCCTTGAGGATAAAATAGTCCGCTTTGCCGATAAGAAACGCCATCAGTTCTTTATCGAGCCTTGCGGTGAAAACACCGAGGAAATGTATTTACAGGGTATGTCTTCTTCGCTTCCCGAAGAGGTACAACTCGCATTTTATAAAACTATTCCTTGCCTTAGAAATCTTAAAATTATCCGTAATGCCTATGCTATTGAGTATGACTGCATTGACCCGTCATTCTTGAAAGCCACCCTTGAGATGAAAAATCTCGACGGACTTTACGGCGCAGGGCAGTTTAACGGCTCTTCTGGTTATGAGGAAGCCGCTGTTCAAGGCTTTGTGGCTGGTGTTAACGCGGCTTTAAGCGTTCAGGGTAAAGAACCGCTCGTTTTATCGCGTGCATCGTCCTATATCGGCACTCTTATTGACGATTTGGTGACCAAAGGCTGTATGGACCCATACAGGATGATGACCTCGCGCAGTGAGTATCGCTTGGTACTTCGTCAGGATAACGCTGATGAAAGACTTATGCCGATTGGCTATAAATTAGGACTTATAGATGAAGAAACCTACAATGATTTCCGACTTCGCACAAAGCAAAAGGAAGAAGAAATCGAGCGCCTTAATTCCACATTTATAGGACCTAATGCGGAACTCAACAAAATTCTTGAAGAAAAGGGTACAGCGCCTATGACAACAGGTATGCGCCTTGCTGACCTTGTGAAGCGCCCGCAGTTGTCTTACGATATTTTGGCGCCGTTTGATAAAGAACGCCCGATTTTGCCAAAGGATGTAACCCAAAAGGCAGAAACCGAGATTAAGTACGAAGGCTATATTTCTCGTCAACAGGCGCAGGTGAACGAAATGTTAAGACTCGAAAATAAACATATTCCAAGTGATATAGATTATAATAATGTATACGGGCTTCGTCTTGAGGCGATTGAAAAGCTTAATAAAATCAGGCCTACCAATATCGGTCAGGCATCGCGTATTTCGGGAGTTAGCCCTGCCGATGTTTCGGTTTTACTGATTCATTTAGCGAAATAATTAACGGTTTATTCACATATTATTTTTTATATCGAAACAAAATGTTTTTATAATTTTGTTATTAACCTTAGGAGTAAATCTATGAACGATTTTAATTATCAGAGTAATAATGACGGTTTTTACCATTACTCATACACCCCAAAAAAGCCAAAACAAAACAAGAAAAAAAGATACGGGCTTAAAGCTATAATTCTTTGCTGTGTTTTAAGCGCTGTAATCGGCGCCGGCAGTGCTTTTGCGGTGCTTTGGTTAGGCATAGATAATAACACCCCGACCGATACCGCGCAGGAACCGATTTTACAGCAAAACAGCGTTAATATCAATGTTGATGAGCAGGCAACTTCGGTTGTAGAAGCGGTGGCAAAAAAGGTAACACCGAGTGTTGTCGGTATAAGAACCATAACTTCGGTTATGAGCTTCTTCGGTAATCAGGAAGCGAGCGGTGAGGGAAGCGGTGTTATTTTCCGCGAAGACGGTTATATTATCACCAACTACCATGTTATTGCCGACGGCATTAAGAACAGAGCTGACACTAAAATCGAAGTATTTTTAGATGATTTGAACTCTAAATCATACGGCGCAACAGTAGTGGGATATAATATTTCTGCTGACTTGGCGGTTATTAAGATTGACGCTAAAAATCTTCCGAAAGTTGAGATTGCTGACTCTTCAAAACTAAAGGCGGGGCAGTATGTAATAACTGTCGGTAACCCAGGCGGACTTGAGTTTATGGATAGCGTAACCTACGGTGTCATAAGCGGTCTTGACCGCGTTGTGTCAAGTGATTCTGAAGTTTCACTTATACAGACTGACGCGGCGATTAACCCAGGTAATTCGGGTGGTGCGCTTGTTAATACTAAGGGTGAGCTTGTGGGTATCAATTCTTCGAAAATCGTTGCCGAGGAGTTTGAGGGTATGGGCTTTGCTGTTCCGTCAAATACTGTTGTTGAAATTTGCAATAAGATAATCGAAAAAGAAAACTCACCCGAGCCGTATATTGGAATTACCGTTAGTGAAAAGTACACTTCAAAGGTGCTTGCTTATTACGGTTTCCCGTCGGGCGCGGTAGTCCTCAGTGTTGCTGATGGCAGTCCTGCTTACAATGCAGGTATCCGCCGCGGTGATATTATTACCGAGTTTAATTCCAAAAAAATCAAAGAATATACAATGCTCGAAGAATTAGTGTCCGATTGTACTGTCGGTCAAAAGGTAGAAGCGAAAATTTACCGTAACGCCAACACCTATACAACCAATATTACAATCGGCTCTAACAATTTGGTTGAATAATTTAAGGAAGGGGAGACCCTTCCTTTTTTGCCACAATTTTACTTTACAAAAGAAATTTGGTGTGTTATTTTATTTATAGTAATTTAGCTTAAGGTGTTGATTATGGATTTAACTAAAATTGATAAAAATTTTATAACAAAATCTGTATCCGATAAAACCGATATTGAATGGTATAATGTAAAGGACGGCGAGTTTCAGGTTTACGGTCTTTATAAACCTTACGAGACCGAGGGCTTTGTCCGTATGCCTCAGGCGGTTGCTGATAGCGTAAATGAGGGTGTAGCCGAACTTCATACCCATTCCGCAGGCGGCAGAATCCGTTTTAAGACCGATTCGCCTTATATTGCTTTGACAGCAGAAATACCCACAGATTACCGCCATGTTGGAATGGGACTTATTGCTGCTGACGGTTTTGATTTATATGTTATAAACAATGGAAACAGCAGTTTTTTGGGTTCCTTTGTTATGCCTTTTGATTTTAAGGGCGGTTATAGCGTAGTTCGAGATGTATATTCAGATGGCAATATGGTGTGCTATGAAATTGAAATGCCTTTGTACGCCCATGTTGCTAATTTATATATCGGTCTAAAAGAAGGCTCGAAGATTGAGGCGGGTGAGCCTTTCCGCAACGAGTCACCTGTTGTTTATTATGGCTCTTCGATTACTCAAGGCGCCGCCGCTTCAAGACCGGGTACTTGCTACGAAGCAATGATTTCCCACCGCTTTAATCTTCATTATATAAACCTCGGTTTTTCGGGAAGCTGTCGCGCAGAAAAACCAATGGC
>JAZNLE010000015.1:0-6693 GCA_045578885.1 Acutalibacteraceae bacterium
GTATCGTTGAGGGCGGCGCGCACGACGTTATCCAAAAGGAAACCTCCCTCGGTACAATTAAATAATCTATGATACATTTTAAAAGCCACGGAAAATTTTCCGTGGCTTTTGTTTTTATACAAATTAAAATCAAGGTACGCAGGCATTTCCTTACAATATAAATCTATATAGAAATTTTGTAGGGACCGACGTCCTTGAACTGCCCCAATTTGTGCGGACAGTCCAGAGGCCTGTCCCTACGATGTATATTTACAAAACGACAGCTCCCAACCCGCCTCCCTTGCCTTAAAGGGAGGGGGACCAACGCATAGCGTTGGTGGAGGGATTCCTAGGGAGCCTTCGTTTAATTTTATTTAGTTTTCTTAGATTTGGCAGTTGACCACGCTGAATAAAACTTCTTACTACCAATAGTCTTATAACTACGAACTCTTACATAGTATGTTTTCTTTGACGTGAGAGACTTAATTGTGTAGTTGGTCTTACTTGTTGTCTTTTTCTTGTAAGACTTGAACTTGCTCGAAGTCGAGTACTGAATTTCATAACCACTCACACTCGAAGCTTTTTTAATAGAAACCTTTAATTGTTTCTTACCTGCAGTAAGCTTAGAAACACTAGACTTCTTAACGGTGGGCTTTGCAATTTCGTAAGTTAATTTCTTTGTACCTGAGTAACGAGTCTTGAACTTGATTGTAATCTTGTACTTACCAATGCTCTTAGCACTCTTAGTTCCTGTTACTGTGTAGTACTTATCTGAAATTGTCTTACCCTTAGAGTCTTTAACAACTATAGTCGGCTTCTTGGTCTTGCCGTTATAGGTAAATTTACTATCCTCTAACTTAATGGTTTTTATCTCGTAAATTGTGCTTGTTGTTTTGTTACCACAATCTTTACACTCTTTATAAAGTTTACCGTTTTTGTTTTGCGTTGCTTTTGTTATTTGATTAGTTTTATATTCATGTTCTGCAAATCCACATCTGTCATAATACCATTTTGCATTTAAAATATAATCATTTCCAATTGAATAAAAATAAATATCATTTTTTTGAGATTTTGTGCCACCATAATATATTTTTTCTAAATTTTCGCACCCATTAAAAGCTAAAAACCCTGAACGTTTTACACTTTTTGGGATTGCTATTTCTTTGAGATTTTTACAATAAGAAAAAGTATTGCTTTCCACACTTTCAATTTGTCCCAAAAGTGTTACTTTTTTAAGATTTTCGCAATAACCAAAAGCATAATTTCCTAAATACTTTACACTTTTCGGAATAGTTATTTTTTCAATATTAGTAAAACTAAAAGCCGCACTACCGATACTTATAACACTTTCTGGAATAGTTATTTTTTTAATTTTATCACTTACTGCTGAAAATCTTGAAAAAGCACCCTCTGCAATTGTTTTTGTACCGTTTTTTATAGTATACTTTTTAGGAACATTTTTATTTGCTGCTATACAATGATTACCAATATATAACACTCCGTCTTTCCAATTATTTTCATCTTTTTCAAAAGCGGTACCATCAAAAGCACTATAACCAATGCATGTAACACTATCAGGGATAGTTATATCTTCAAGTCTTTCTTTATTATAGACTGCTTCTGGGCAAATAACTTTTGTGCCGTTTGCAATCGCAAATTTCTTTGAAAATTTTGAAAGCGTATTGCCTATTAACACTATATATGGACTTTCTTCATTTCCAAGATATTTTCCATTTTCATAAATGTTATATTTTAATTTTTCACAACCATCAAATGCATCTCCGCATATACTCATAATACTATTAGGTATTGTTATGTTTGTAAGATTTTTGCATTCATTAAATGCACCATCCCCTATGCTTATAGCATTTTTAGAGATGGATATATTTTTAAGTTTTGTACAACTTTGAAATGCAAAATCACCTATGCTAGTAACGGTGTCAGGTATTTGTACACTTTTGAGTTTATCACAATTATAAAATGCACTATCACCTATATTGGTAACACCACTTTTAATGATTACTTTAGTAATATCAGAACCCCATGGGGAGAAAAAATCCCAACCTCCTTCATAAGCTCCCATCTCACCATTACCGCTAATAGTAAGAACCGTACCGTCAAGAGACCAAGTGCAGTCGCCCGTTGTACCGCTTGTAACTTCCGCGCCGACAGTAACAGCACCCATAGGCACTATTGATAAGAGTAGCACAAGAGTTAAAATAACCGACAATAATTTTTTCATTTTACATCTCTCCAAAAATAAAAAATGCGCCAGCTAAAGCCGACACACGAAAAATACACAAGCTCTAACTGTTGCCAAACATAATCTTCTTAACCCAAAAAGTGTAAGTAGAAAAGAGCCTTTGCGTTTTTACCTAAATAAAAACACAAACACTTTTCGGGTTTTAATATTAAATTGAGATTATATTTGGCTTTTTCAGTTTACCACAAATTCTCATAAATTGCAATAATTGTTATTTATATAACAAAATTATGTTAATAATTCGTAGTGGCAAACGTCTCGGCTGTCCTTTTAAATTTGATGTGACCTAACGAACAGTCCGGGGCCTCGGTTGCCGCCTCGGTCGGTGCTTGTGCTTCGCAGAGGTGTCCAACGGACACCCGCACCCTATCCCTACAATGTGTCATTGTCTATGCAGGCGTTAGCGTAGCAATCTAATGGCATATAACCGCTATAAGATTGCTTCGTAGTTTCTTTCCTCCGGGTGACATTATAAATTCAAACTCACTCAGTCGTTTTTACAAAACGACAGCTCCCTTTACACAAGGGAGCCTTTTTATAAAATCTATATAATTTATAAAAGTATACAAACAAGTCCATTACAACCCTCATTTATAACACGCTCGATAGTTTCTTGAACGCGCATACGCGCATCAACAGGCATTCTTGCGAGTTTAGTATGAAGTCCTTCGTTGACAAGCTCGTGCAAAGATTTGCCAAAGATATTAGAGTCCCAGATTTTAACAGGGTCTTCTTCGAAACCGCTTAAGAGATACATCACCAAATCCTCCGACTGCTTTTCACTTCCGACAATTGGACTTACCTCGGTTGATATATTGGCTTTCATAAGGTGGATTGACGGCGCGGATGCCTTAAGTCTTACGCCGTAGCGTCCGCCCTGCTTCACAATTTCGGGTTCCTCGAGCTGTAATTCCTCAATATCGGGCATTATTATGCCATAGCCCGTAGCCTCGACCTCCTGCAAAGCGCCACGCACCTTGCTGTATTCTTTCTCGGTCTTGGCGAGGTTTTGAAGTGTTTCCATAAGCTCCTGCTCGTCGTTTATCTTAAGCCCCGTCACTTCGGTAAGGGTTTTATAAAAGAGGCTCGGCTTTATTGCGACACAGATTTCGGCACTGCCATCGCCGAGGTTGATTTCGCTTACATTAACACCCTCAACACTCTCGCAACCGCCAAAGCACTTATCAAAGAAAGAGATATCGCGTATATGGTTTATGCCGTCCGCCGAATCTTTGATAGCCTTTATAAGCTCCGAGCGAAGCGGATGCTCAAGTGACAGATTGTTTATCCACTTCGGGAAGCAAACGCTGATTTCTTTAACAGGAAACTCAAAGAGAATTTCGGACAAAATATCCTTGATATCGTCTTCCGAAAGCTCAAGACAGTTGATAGGTCGCACAGGCACGCCATATTTTTTTGAAAGTTCTTCGGACAATGCCTTGGCTTCTTGAGATTCGGGGTACATACAGTTAAGCAACACGATAAACGGCTTATTTATGCCCTTTAATTCATCAATAACACGCTCTTCGGCTTCGGCATATTCTTCACGCGGAATGTCACTGATACTGCCGTCGGTAGTAATCACAAGACCGATTGTCGAATGCTCGTTTATAACCTTTTGTGTGCCGATTTCTGCCGCCATATTAAAGGGTATAGGCTCTTGAAACCAGGGTGTCATAACCATTCTCGGCTCAGAACCTTCAATATAACCCAAGGCGCTCGGTACTATGTAACCCACGCAGTCGATAAGCCTTACATTCATTTTAGCAGCATCGGGGAAGCAGATTTCCGCCGATTTTTCAGGGATAAATTTAGGCTCTGTAGTCATAATCGTTCTGCCGGAGGAAGACTGCGGCATTTCGTCATTGGCGCGTTCTCGCTGATACTCGCCCGACATATTAGGAAGCACTAGCTTTTCCATAAACTGCTTAATAAAGGTCGATTTACCCGTTCTCACAGGCCCCACTATGCCGATATAAATATCTCCGCCCGTACGCTCGGCAATGTCCTTATATATATTCGCTTTATTCATAAAATTTCCTCCGTTTTGTCTTTTGGCGTGTCTTTGTAAAATAATATGCACTTATCTTTTTCTTTATGACAAACTATCCTAAAAAGAATATTATGTAGTGTAGAGGTGTAAATTTTATGAATCTTTTTGAGCTGAAAAAGGGGCAAAAATGCCTCGTAGATAGAATACTTACAAAAACCGATATGCGCCGAAGACTGCTTGACATCGGGCTAATTGAAAACACCCCTGTCGAGTGTGTTGAAATAAGTCCCGGGGGCGACCCCAAAGCCTTTATGATACGCGGTGCGGTGATTGCGCTAAGGCGTGATGACTGCCAGAATATACTTATTAAGGATATGATTCCATGACCGATAACATAACCGTCGCACTCGCGGGCAACCCAAATGTCGGCAAAAGCACCATTTTCAACGCGCTTACAGGTATGAAACAGCATACAGGCAACTGGGCAGGAAAAACCGTTTCCAATGCAAAGGGATATTGCAAAAGCGAAAAATTCTCATATACTTTCGTCGACATCCCGGGAACATATTCACTTATGGCGCACTCCCCCGAAGAAGAGGTTGCGCGCAACTTTTTGTGCTTTAAAAATCCGCAGGCTGTAGTAGTTGTATGCGATGCCACCTGTCTTGAGAGGAACTTAAATCTCGTACTGCAGACAATGGAAATTTGCAAAAATGTAATTGTCTGTGTAAATCTTCTTGACCAGGCAAAGCGCAAAAAAATGCATATAGACCTTAAAAAGCTTTCAAAAGAGTTGGGTGTCAGGGTTGTGGGCACAATAGGTCACAAAAAGCAAAGCCTTGACGCTTTACTCCAATCACTTGACGAGAGCTTTATTGGTAACAAAAAACGCGACTACCTTAAAATCGAATACCCAAAACCTATTGAAAACGCGGTCGAAGTTTTAGAAAATGCCATAACCAACATTCTAAAGGCTGACATTAACCCCCGTTGGATAGCGCTAAAGCTTTTAGAACCTGATTTTCTGCTATCGAAGGAAATCGAGAGCTATTTGGGAAAAGATTTTATCTCCAACCCCGAAATAATATCAGCCCTCGAAACCGCGAACAGCATATTAAAACATAACGGCATTTCGCAAAACGACTTAAAAGACCTTATAGTATCGTCTATTATAAATCGGTCGGAAAAGATTGCAAAAACGGTTGTAAAACAAGAAAATTCCGCGCATCAGCTTGACCGCCGTTTAGACCGAATCTTCACAAGCAAAACCCTAGGCTACCCTGTAATGCTTCTGTTTTTGGGACTGATATTCTGGATTACGATAAGCGGTGCCAACTACCCCTCCGCCCTACTGTCTGACTTCTTTTTATATATTCAAAACAAGCTAACCGCCCTTTTCACCGCCGCGGGTGCGCCTGTTTGGCTCCACGACAGTCTGGTATTAGGGCTTTACCGCACGCTTTCTTGGGTGGTTTCGGTAATGTTGCCTCCTATGGCAATCTTCTTCCCCCTTTTCACCTTGCTCGAGGATGCGGGGTATCTGCCACGAATTGCTTTCAACCTTGATAAACCCTTCAAAAAATGTAACGCCTGCGGAAAACAGGCTCTCACAATGTGTATGGGCTTTGGCTGTAACGCGGTGGGGATTACGGGGTGTCGAATTATCGACTCAAAGCGTGAAAGACTGCTCGCGATACTTACAAACAACCTCGTCCCCTGCAACGGACGATTTCCAACAATAATCGCTATTATCACAATGTTTTTCGTGTTATCTGGCGGCATAACCGCAAGCGGAATATCCGCGCTGATACTGACCTGTGTCATCCTTTTCGGAATACTTATGACCTTTTTTGTCACAAAACTGCTGTCAAAAACAGTATTAAAGGGCGAACCCTCCTCCTACACCCTCGAGCTTCCTCCATATCGCAAGCCGCAAATCGCCAAAGTAATTGTACGCTCGGTTTTTGACAGAACCCTCTTTGTATTAGGGCGTTCGGTGGCAGTTGCCGCTCCCGCAGGACTGCTTATTTGGATAATGGCGAATGTCTTTATAGGGGACACCTCGGTTTTGCAACACTGCGCCGACTTTCTCGACCCGTTTGCTCGGCTTTTAGGTCTTGACGGTGTAATTTTGCTCGCCTTTATATTAGGCTCACCCGCAAACGAAATCGTAATCCCGATAATTATTATGACCTATTTGAACACAGGTTCTTTGTGTGAGCTGTCTTCAGTTTCAGCCATGCGAGAACTTTTTATTGCGAACGGTTGGACAATATACACCGCTATTTCGGTTATACTTTTCTCGCTTTTGCATTGGCCTTGCGCCACCACAATTCTCACCATAAAAAAAGAAACAGGCAGTCTTAAATGGACCGCCGTCGCCGTGATACTCCCAACCCTTTTGAGCATAATTATCTGCCTCTTATTCACCACAATAGTCAACATTATATAAAAGAGG
>JAZNLE010000016.1:0-21385 GCA_045578885.1 Acutalibacteraceae bacterium
ATTCAGGAAGTTCGCAAGAGAGAGCACTATGAAAAGCCCTCTGTAAAGCGTAAAAAGAAGTCGGAAGCTGCTCGTAAAAGAAAGTTCCGCTAATATTTTCGTGTAAAAAGCGGTTGCGTGCAACCGCTTTTTTATTTGAGGAATGTTTATGTTTAAACCAGATATCAAATTGGAAAGGGTGACCGACATCACCCCCGAAATTTTAAATAAATACGGTATAAAAGCACTTATTCTTGATGTTGATAATACACTTTCGACACATCACGGACAGGTACTTACAGACGGTCTTACTGCTTGGCTTTTCAAAATGAGAAGCAAAGGTATTAAAATGACTGTTTTGTCAAACTCGAGAGCCAAGCGCTTAGAACCTTTTGCCAAGAAAATCGGGCTTCAGTATATAAGCCTTGGGCTAAAGCCGTTGCCCTTTGGGTATTTGCGTGCTCTCAGAAGGCTTAAAAGTAAAAGACGAGAGACCGCAATCGTTGGTGATCAGATATTTACCGATGTTTTAGGCGGTAATCTCGTGGGGGTTAAGACAGTGTTGCTAAACCTCATAGAGCCCGAAACTTCTTTGCGCTTTCGAATGAAACGAAAGGTTGAAGCGTGGCTTATAAAAGCGCTTAAAATCACCAATACGGAGGTTTAATATGGCAGCAAAATTCGGTCCTGCAGGGACAAGCGAAAGTTTCAAAACAATGGGCTATAAGCATAGCTTACAGGTGCCTGAATATATTGTTAAAATGGGACTTGACTGCTTTGAATATCAGTGCGGCCGAGGTGTTAATATTGGCATCGATAAAGCACAGCAACTCGGCGAAATTGCAAAAGAAAAGGGGATAACCCTTTCTCTTCATGCGCCTTATTATATTTCGATGTCTTCTGTCGAAGAAGAAAAGCGTCTTAATTCGGTTAATTATATTCTCGCTTCTGCGCGTGCAGTTAATGCTATGGGCGGTGATAGAATTATTGTTCATACAGGCTCTTGTGGTAAAATTTCGCGCGAGGAAGCGCTAATACTCGCTAAAGACACAATGCGTTTGTCCTTGGAGGCTTTGGATCGCGAAGGTCTGTCGCATATTCATATCTGCCCCGAAACTATGGGTAAAGTGAATCAGTTGGGTACACTTTATGAAGTGTTAGAGCTTTGCAAACTTGACGAAAGACTTATTCCTTGCATCGACTTCGGACACCTTAACGCTCGCGATTTGGGTGTGCTTAAAACTAAGGCTGATTTTGAGCAGATATTTATTGCCGTTCGTGATGCACTCGGCGAGGATAGGCTTAAAACCTTCCATTCGCACTTTTCTAAGATTGAATATTCAAACGGCGGCGAAAAACGCCATTTAACCTTCAGCGACACTGTTTTCGGCCCCGATTTTGAGCCGGTGATGGATTTGACGGTAAAATACGGTTGCTCGCCGACATTTATTTGCGAATCTGCGGGAACTCAGGCAGAGGATGCAAAGCAGATGAAAGACTATTATGAAAGGGTGTTAGTATGATTTGGCACAGTGCAGAACTCGACGAAGTTTTAGCAGAACTTTCTACCAATAGCAGTACAGGTCTTGCCAATGGCATTGCCGACCAAAGATTTGAAGAATACGGCAGTAATGAGACAAGCAACGGTGAAAAAATTTCACTTTTCCAGAGATTTTTGTCGCAATTTAAGAGCAAAACCGTTATTTCGCTCTTTATTGTAAGCTTGATTTCTTTTGCGGTGTCTGTGGCTTATGGTCAACCGCAAGCTTATATGCCACTGCTTCTTATAGCAATAGTGGTTGTAAATGCTGTTATCAGCGCATTTCATTTATATAGCTGTGATAACACATTCGACGATATTAAAAGCCAAACCTATCCCACAGTCAAGGTTTTACGTGAGGGTATTGAAAAGGTGATTACGGCAGATAAGCTTGTAAAAGGTGACATTATAATTTTAGGCGAGGGTGACTATATTTCAGCTGATGCAAGGCTTATTGAATCTACTGAACTTCGCTGTAATGAGTCGGCTTTAACAGGTGAAGAAGTGCCTGTTGAAAAGGATGCAAATGCTATTCTTGAAGATATTATTTCCTTCGAAAACCGCACAAATATGGTCTTTGCAGGAACTACTGTTATTCATGGCAGTGCTAAAGCAGTAGTAGTAGCTACAGGCTTTGAAACTGAAAACGGAAAAACAAATGCAATAAGCGAACAAATCGGCACAAAGCAGCTGCCTATTGAGTCTGAACTCGATGTTATAGGCAAATTTGTAAATATTTCGGTTCTTGTGGTGTGCGCTATTATTTTTGTTATAAATTTAATTCAGAACTTTTCTTCAACACAACCTTTTGCAGTGACCTCTGTGAATGCGGTTTTAAATGCGGTGTCTTTAGCAGTGGCGGCTATACCAGAAGGCTTGCCTGCAATAGCAACTATTGTTATTGCTATCGGTTCTGGAAGAATTTTGAAGGATAAAATAATTATCAAAGAAAACAACGCTTTTGAAACTATCGGCAAAACCAATGTGATTATAGCTGATAAGACGGGTATTTTCACACACAAGGATATGGTTCTCAGTAAGATTTTTGACGGCAAACAGGTGCTCAATTTGGAAAGTCAAGCTCTTACTGAAAGCGCATCAATTCTTTTAAGACTTGGCGCTGTTTGTTCAACGCTTCAAAATGATGCTACCGAAAAGGCTATTAAAAAGGCTTGTCTCGAATATAACTCTATAACCGAGAGTGACCTTTTGGGGTTGATGCCAAAAATCAATCAAATTCCGTTTGATTCTGTCAGAAAGTCTATGACAGTTATCACAATGATAAATGAGCGCCCGTTTGCTATTGTTAAAGGCGCACCTGAGGTTATCGTGCCAAAATGTGTTAATTGCAAGGAGGAAGATATTCTTAAGGTTAATGAGGAATTAGCAAACCAAGCATATCGTAATGTTTGCATCGCTATGAAGCCTCTTGCCGAAATTCCTGCAAACCCTCAGGCAGATGAGATTGAAAATAATCTCACTTTCGTGGGACTTTTGTCTTTAGAGGAACCCATCCGCAAGAGCGCCCTCGAAGATATTAAGCTTTGCAATAAGGCTAATATCAAGGTTGTTATGGTGACAGGTGATAACCTTAACACTGCCAAGGCAGTCGCAAAGGAAATGGGTATTTTGTCAGACGACAGCGAGGCTCTTTCGGGTGCAGAACTTGAAGCTATGACCGATGAGGAATTGGCAGAAAATATCGAAAACTATTGCGTTTTTGCGCGTGTTTCACCGAGTGATAAACTGCGTATTGTAAAGGCTTGGCAGTCTAAAAAAGCGATAGTAACAGTAACGGGCGATAGCCTTAACGATGCCGAAAGCCTTGCAATTGCCGATGTCGGTTGCGCTATCGGTAAGTACGGCACCGATGTTGCAAAGGGTAATGCCGATATTATAATCCTTAAAAACAACTTTGGCTCGGTGGTTACTGCAATTAAGGAAAGCCGCGGATTTTTTGGTAATATCAAAAAAGCGGTTTACTATTTGTGTAGTTGCAATATTGCGGAACTAATTTTGATGTTCTTGGGTGCTTGCATATTCAAGTCGCCTGTTTTAGCTGCAGTTCAGCTTTTGCTTATAAACCTTTTGACCGACTCAGCGCCCGCGATTTCTTTTAGTATGGAAAAAGCGGAAAATTCGGTTATGAAGAAAAAGTCCTTTAAGAAACTTCGTAAAATTCTTGATGCAAAATCTTTAGCCGCACTTTTGGTTCAAAGCTTATTTATCGCGACGGCTACCATTGTTTCGTTCAGTATAGGTAATATTTATTCTTACGAGATTGCTATGACGATGGCATTTGCAACACTCGGTATCGCGCACGGTATTCATTGTTTTAACAGCAAGCTTGAGGGTAGTGTGTTTAATAAAGAAATTTTCTCCAATTCCTTTATGAACAAGTCTGTTTTCGCTTGTGTGTTTATTGTAATTTTCCTAGTGTTTACACCGATTGGCTTCACATTCGGTCTTACAATTCTGACTGTTTGGCAGTTCCTTATAGCCTTAGGTCTTGCGGTCGTAATACTTCCTGTAAGCGAGCTTTTAAAATATCTTAAAACAAAGGTATAAGTTATGGAAAATGACCGTTTAAAAAAGCAAATTCAGTTTATTTTAGAAGCTGATAAGGAAAAGAATATTCTGCGTCAAACCCATATTACAGGCTATAGCAGGCGCGAGAACGATGCCGAGCACGCTTGGCACATGGCACTTATGGTGTATCTGCTTAAAGAGTACGCTAATGAGAAGTTCGATGTCGCTAAGGCTATGATGATGGCGCTTATTCACGATGTGGTCGAGATTGACGCAGGCGACGCCTACGCTTATGACAGCAAGGCGCTTGAGCACCAAAAGGAAAGGGAAGAAGCCGCCGCACAGCGTATTTTTGCCCTTTTGCCCGAAGACCAAGGCGAAGAGTTAAAGGCATTGTTTTATGAGTTTGAGGCTAATGAAACTGCGGAAGCCAAATTTGTTCACGCTATGGATAATTTTCAACCGCTTTTGCTTAACGATTTCAATAACGGCGGTGATTGGCGGGAGCACGGGGTTAACCTTTCACAGATTATGAACAGACAAAAGGGTACAATACCCGGATCACAAAGAATTTGGGAAGAAACCCAAAAAATTATCGAACAAAATGTCAAAAAAGGCAATATAAAAAATCCTGACTGAAAAGTCAGGATTTTTGCCATTTATAAGTGTTTTATTTTTTAATTTTAGTAAAATTATCAGATTACATAACCGCCGTTTACACCTAAAATTTGACCTGTTATGTAGTCGGCATTTTCGCTCGCTAAGAAGTAAACCGCTTGAGCGATTTCATCGGCAGTACCCATTCTGCCTAAAGGGATTGATTCGACAAATGCGTTAAGGTCTTCTACCGAAATGTTGGAGTTCATAGAGGTTTCTATAAGACCTGGGGTTACGGCGTTTACTGTGATACCGCTTGGCGCTAATTCTTTAGCCAAAGCCTTTGTAAGACCGATAACGCCTGCTTTTGAAGCAGAGTATGCCACTTCGCAAGAAGCACCCGTTTCGCCCCACATTGAAGAAATGTTTATAATCTTGCCTGACTGCTGATTGACCATAACCTGTGCGGCGGCTTTACAGCAGTTGAAAACACCCTTTAGGTTAATGTCCATAATTCTATCGTAGTCGACCTCGTCGGTTTGGGTGATAAGTCCCTCAAAAGCCACACCTGCGTTGTTGACTAAAACGTCAATTCTGCCAAACTTGTAAAGGGTTTCTTTAATTAAAAGCTCGGCTTCTAAGCGGTTTGCAACATTTGCCTTTTGAGTGGTCACCGAAAAGCCGTTGGAAACGAGCGAACGCGCAAGCAAGGTTGCTGATTCGTAGGAGTCGTTGTAGTTGATAACAACATTGTAGCCCTTTTGTGCAAAGAGTATCGCCGTAGCGGCACCGATGCCCTTTGAAGAACCTGTAATTATAGCAGTTTTTTTCATAAAATCATCTCCAAAAGAAGTATAACATATCCGACTAAAAATTTAAAGTCCCATTTTCGATAAAATTTATATTAAAATACCGATTTTAAGACGACTTTTTCGATTTTAGAGTTGATAATTTGCATAAAATATGGTATTATATATTGAATAATCTTTTAAGGAGTTGGTTTCGTGGCTGATAAGCGTCCAATCGGTGTATTTGATTCGGGACTCGGCGGACTGACAGTAGCAAAGGAAATAATAAAAGAATTGCCGAATGAGGATATAATCTACTTTGGCGATACAGGTCGTGTGCCTTACGGTACGCGTAGCGTTGATACAATAAAGAAGTATGCAAGACAGGACGAAAAGTTCTTATTAACCCACGATGTAAAGCTTATCGTTGCCGCCTGCGGTACGGTGTCTTCGGTAGCGGGTGATACCGCGAAAGAATTGCCCGTTCCGTTTTTTGAGGTAGTGTCGCACGCTTCAAAAGAGGCGGTAAAGGTTACTCGCAACGGAAAAATTGCGGTTATCGGCACGAGCGCTACCGTCAAAAGCGGACAGCACAAAGCGGAGATTTTAAAGCTTAACCCCAAGGCAAAGGTTATAACCTGCGCCTGCCCGTTGTTTGTGCCTTTGGTAGAAGAGGGCTGGTACAAGGGAGACGATGTAATCGTTCTTGAAACTGTTAAGCGCTATTTACAGCCGATTATCGACTTCGGCGCTGATACCTTGATTTTGGGATGTACTCATTATCCCGTACTGTGCGAGGCTATAAAAATTGTCTTGGGTGAGGATGTCACTCTCATAAATGCAGGCACCGCGACAGCAAAAGCCGTAGCCGAATACTTAAAAGAAAATGCGCTCGAAAATAATGACGGCGGTGTTCACAAGTTTTATGTCAGCGACAAGCCCGATTTCTTCAAAAATCAGGCAAGCGTTCTCTTGCAAAGGGAAGTTGACGAAGGCAAGGTCTGGAAGGTGGATATAAACAATTTATGATAAAGGATGTTATAATAGATATTAAAACCGAGCAGACGGTTGATGGGAATACGGATTCGATTGAGTTCACGACCGACGGAAAATTCGGCTTCAGGGATGGAAGTTATTTTATTTCCTATGACGAAAGCAGTCTTTTAGAGGTTGAGGGCGAAATTAAGACAACCGTCTTTATAAAACCCGACAATTCGGTGGTTATGCAACGAAACGGCTCGTATAACAGCCGTATGGTGATAGAAAAAGGTGTGCGAAACAACTGCTTTTACGCGACACCGATGGGCGAACTCTCACTCGGAATTTTCGGTGAAAAGGTAAGAAGTGAGCTTACCGACAACGGCGGAAAAATTTCTATGAATTACACAATCGACACGAATTTGCAGCTGCTGAGCCGCAATCAAGTAAATATATCTATTAAAGAGGTAAATTAAATGTCAGTAATAGTAACAAAAGCAAAGGAAGAAATTAAAAATATAATCATAACTGCGACCGAAAACGCTATCGCAGACGGCAGTTTACAGTCGGCAGAGCTTACCGATTTTACTATCGAAGTTCCTGCTAATCGCACCCACGGTGACTATGCGATAAATGCGGCGATGGTCTGGTCGCGCCTTTTCAAGTGCGCACCCCGTATGATTGCCGAAGCGGTTATCTCTCACGCTAATTTTGAGGGAAGTTATATCGAAAAGGCAGAAATCGCGGGCCCTGGGTTTATAAACCTTTTCTTATCGCAGAAGTATTATGCTGACATTGTTGCAGATGCTCTCGAAAAAGGTGAAGACTACGGTAAGAGCAACTACGGCGAGGGCAAGCGTGTGCTTGTTGAGTTTGTATCGGCAAATCCGACAGGACCGATGCACATCGGTAACGCGCGCGGTGGCGCTTTGGGTGACTGCTTGGCGGCGGTTATGTCGGCGGCAGGCTATTACACCGAAAGAGAATTTTATATCAACGATGCAGGAAACCAGATAAACAAGTTTGGTCTGTCACTCGATTTAAGATATTTACAGCTTTATAAAGATGACATCGAAATGCCCGAAGATTCTTACCACGGTGAAGATATAATCGCTCACGCAAAGGCTTTCGCTGAAATTCACGGAGACAGCTTTGTTGAGAAAACTGAGGAAGAGAGAAGAAAGGCTTTAGTCGAGTTCGCGCTTCCTAAAAACATTAAAGGCTTGGAAACCGACCTTTTAAAATATCGCATTAAGTACGATACCTGGTTCAGAGAAAGTACGCTTCATAACAACGGCGAAGCTAAGAGAATTATCGAACTTCTTAAAGAGAGCGGTCATACCTATACACAGGAAGATGCCTTGTGGTTTAAGGCTACCGACTTCGGCTGTGACAAGGACTTCGTGCTTGTTCGTGCAAACGGTGTTCCGACTTATGTTGTGCCCGATATCGCTTACCATTACAACAAGCTTGTAACCCGTAAGTTCGACAAGGCTATTGATATTCTCGGCGCTGACCACCACGGCTATGTCCCGCGCCTTAAAGCCGCTTTGACCGCTTTGGGTGTGGATGCAACGCGTCTCGATGTTGTGCTTATGCAGATGGTTCGTCTTGTGTGTGATGGCGAGGTTATCAAGGCTTCAAAGCGTTCGGGTAAAGCGATTACCCTTGTAACACTTTTGGACGAAGTACCGATTGATGCTGCAAGATTCTTCTTTAATCTGCGCGAGCCTAACAGTCACTTTGATTTTGATTTAGACTTGGCGGTTAACGAGTCTAACAGCAACCCAGTTTATTATGTTCAGTACGCTTATGCGCGTATTTGCAGTATTATCCGTAACCTCGAGGCAGAGGGAATTGTTAATAAGGCTTGCGATGCTTCGCAGTTAGCCCTCCTTACAGCGCCCGAAGAGAAAGAGCTTATTCTTCATATTGCCGCTCTTACCGATGAGATTGTGGCTTCGGCTAAGGCTTATGACCCTGCAAAAATCACCCACTATGTGCAAGAACTTGCAACGAAATTCCACAAGTTCTATGCGGCTTGCAGAGTAAAGGGAATTGACGAAGATTTGATGCAGGCAAGACTGTCTTTGTGTCAAGCGACTGCAACAGTAATTAAAAATGTTTTGATACTTCTTAAAATCGACGCTCCCGAAAAGATGTAGAAGGTGAAAAAATGAAAAACGCAAAAATGAATCTGACAATGCTTATGGACCTTTATGAGCTCACGATGGCAAACGGCGTTTTCACAAGCGAAATGAAGGACCATATAACCTATTTTGATATGTTCTTCCGTCGCGTGCCCGACAATGGCGGTTTTGCCATTATGGCAGGTCTTGAGCAGTTAATTGAATATATGCAGGATTTACATTTTGACGATGACGATATCGACTATTTAAGAGGTCTTAATTTGTTTTCGGACGAGTTCATTGATTATTTGAAAAACTTTAAGTTTGACTGCGATGTATGGGCTGTTCCCGAGGGAACTGTAATCTTCCCGCAAGAGCCGATTGTAACTGTTCGCGGTACTGCAATGCAGGCGCTCTTGCTTGAAACAATGGTGCTACTTACAATCAACCATCAGTCACTTATCGCAACTAAGGCAAACCGTATCGTCCGTGCGGCAGAGGGAAGACCTGTTATGGAATTCGGCGCACGCCGTGCCCACGGTAACGGTGCGGCATACTACGGCGCGAGAGCGGCTATAATCGGCGGATGCACAGGTACTTCCTGTGTGCTTACTGCAAAGGACTTCGGAGTAAAGGTGAGCGGCACAATGGCTCACAGCTGGGTACAGCTTTTCCCAGACGAATATACAGCGTTTAAGACCTATGCAGAAAAATACCCCGACAGCTGTCTTTTGCTTGTAGATACCTATAATGTTTTGAAATCGGGTATTCCCAATGCTATAAAGGTGTTTGACAAGGTGTTAAAGCCCTTGGGCAAGCGCCCTATGGGTATTCGAATTGACAGCGGTGATATCACTTACCTTACCAAAAAAGCCCGCAAAATGCTTGACGATGCAGGCTATCCCGATTGTAAAATTTGCATATCCAACTCTTTGGACGAATATCTTATTCGCGATATGATTTTGCAAGGCGCAAAGGTTGATACCTACGGTGTTGGTGAACGCCTTATAACCGCGCGAAGCGAAGCAGTCTTCGGCGGTGTTTACAAGCTTTCGGCGGTTGAAAAGAACGGCGAAGTTATCCCTAAAATCAAAATAAGCGAAAATATTGCAAAAATCACTCTGCCTGGTGTTAAAATTCCGTGGCGACTTTATGACAGAGAAACAGGCAAGGCTATTGCTGATGTTATCACTTTAGGACACGAGAAGATTGACAGCAGCGAGCCTTATGAGATTTTCGACCCCGTTCACACCTGGAAGCGCAAGGTTGTAACAAATTTTGTAGCTAAAAAGCTTCAGGTCAAGGTCTTCGAAAAGGGAAAACTTGTTTATGAAAACCCCTCTGTTCAGGAGATTTCGCAGTACAGAGCCGAGCAGGTTGATTCTATGTGGGACGAGGTTAAGCGTTTTGAAAATCCGCATACCTACTACGTCGATTTATCCGAAGATTTGTGGAATTTACGCCACAATATGCTTACAAAATTAAACAAAAACTGATACAAAGGAAAAAATATGAAAAAGTTTATTTCAATTTTATTGGTAATAGGTCTTGTATTCACTCTTTGCGCTTGTTCTGGAAACGGCAAGAAAAAAGAAAACAAGGTCGATTTGGAATATTATGCAAACTTAGGACAGATGCCCGAGGCGGAATATACCTTGGGTGAAAATCCCAATACTGTCATAGACGGACTTAATAAATTAAAAGAGCAGGCAGAAGCCGAGCACGAGGACGACCCCAATCATAATCACGGCCACGATGAGCAGGAGTTCTATTTTGAAATTGTGCAAGGGGAAAACAACGTTTTGCTCGATAACGGCAACATTTGTTACTACTACAATAAAACCAATGAGGACAAGGGAATTTCGTATATCGTAAATTATGATGCCGCTTTTGAATTTCCGCTTGGCACTGTTATTCTTGAAGTAAAAGAAGCACTTAGCGGTATAAAGCTCACGGAAGAGCCTTTGACCGAAGAAAACGCCTTTTTCGCTAGCTACGTGATTGACGGTACTGTTTTAAAGGCAGAGTTCGAAAAGGCTACTGTGATTTTTGTCTTCCAGGAAAATGAGCTTTTTGCCACTGCAATTTACAATAGCAATTGGAATTAAGGAGAAATTATGCCCACTATAACAGAAGTTACAGCCACCCAGATGCCCGTCTTGGCGCTTCGCGGTGTGGTTGTTTTCCCGAATACTGTCGCGTCTTTTGATGTTGGCAGAAAAAAGTCAATAAACGCCCTTAAATATGCGATGGAGAAAAATCAACTGATATATCTTGTAACTCAAAAGGACAGTTATATTGACGAACCTGAAGCGCAAGATTTGTATAAAATCGGCTGTGTTGCAAAAATAAAACAGGTTTTGCGCGTTAGCGATAATCTCACTAAGGTTTTGGTTCAGGGTTTGCACCGCGCTACACATACCGATTTTTACGCTTTACCCGATTTTTACACAGCAAGGGTTTCAAAATTTGAAGAAAAGGCGGTAAATAACCGCGAAATTTACAAAGAAACCTTGATGCGCCGTGTAAAAATGCAGTTTGCGAAGTATATGTCGCTTATGCCAAAAGCTTCGCCCGATATCGCAATGACGGTTGAAAACAGCGAAGATTTAGGGTTTTTGTGCGACTATATAGCGTTTAACATAAACGCGCCTTATGACGATAAGCAGTATATTTTAGAGCAGTTATCACCTGTAAAACGCGCGAAAATTCTTATAGAGTTGCTCGAAAAAGAACACGAAATAAATCAGATTGACAGGCGTATTGCCGAAAAAACACGCTTTGCTATTGATGAAAATCAGAAAGAATATTATCTTCGCGAACAGTTAAAGGCAATATCAAGCGAGCTTTACGGCGATGAAATTGCCGACGAAATTGACACCTATCACACTAAGATAGAATCACTTTCGGCGGATAAATCGGTTAAAGAGCAGTTGCACAGTCATGTCAATAAGCTCGCTAAAATGCCACAAGGCTCGCACGAGGGAACAGTTGAGCGAAATTATCTGGATACCTGTATAGAGCTTCCTTGGAATGCCTTTACCAAAACTTCGACCGATGTTTTAAAGGCAGAAAAGATTTTGAACCGTGATATTTACGGTCTTGAAAAAGTAAAAGAGCGCATTTTGGAACTTTTATCGGTTTATGCGTTGTCAGCCGATATCAAGGGACAGATTATATGTCTTGTAGGTCCTCCGGGTGTCGGTAAAACATCAATAGGTAAAACCGTTGCCGAGTGTATGGGCAGAAAGTTCTCGCGTGTGGCATTGGGTGGTGTTCACGACGAATCGGAAATTCGCGGTCACCGTAAGACATATATTGGCGCAATGCCTGGTAAAATTATTACAGCCCTAAAGCAGTCGGGAAGCGGTAACCCCGTTATCTTGCTTGATGAGGTGGATAAACTTGGTAATGACTATAAGGGTGACCCTGCTTCTGCTTTGCTCGAAGTTTTAGATCCCGAGCAAAACAACACCTTTGTCGACCATTTTATAGAAATTCCGTATGATTTGAGTAAGGTTGTATTTTTGGCTACTGCTAATTCGCTTGACACCATTCCTGCGCCCTTGCTTGACAGAATGGAAGTTATCAAGGTTTCGAGCTATACAAGGGAAGAAAAGTTTGAGATTGCCAAAAGGCATTTGGTGACTAAGCAGATTGTTCGTCACGGACTTTCGAAAAATCAGATTAAGATTACCGACGAGGCCGTGTATTCGCTTATAGATTTCTATACTCGCGAGGCAGGGGTGAGAAAGCTTGAACGCAATATCGCATCCCTTTGCCGTAAGACTGCCAAAATTATAGCGAGCGGTCAGAAAAAGAGGGTTACCATAAATGAAAAGACGGTTGTAGAAATGCTCGGCAGACATAAATATTCTCCCGAAGTGATTTTAGAAAAAGATGCCGTTGGTATTATAAATGGTCTTGCCTGGACGAGTGTCGGCGGAGAGATTATGCAGCTTGAAGTGTCGGTGATGGACGGTACGGGTAAGGTCGAGCTTACAGGTTCTTTGGGCGATGTTATGAAAGAATCGGCTATGACTGCGGTTAGCTTTGTCCGTAGCAATGCTTCAAAATACGGTATAGACGGCATGTTCTACAAGAATAAGGATATACATATCCACGCTACCGAAGCCGCCGTTCCAAAGGATGGTCCCTCGGCAGGTGTTACGATGGTTACTGCCTTGGTATCTGCCCTTACGGGTAAGAAAATCAGGCGCGATATCGCCATGACAGGTGAAGTTACTTTGCGCGGCAGAGTGCTTAAAATCGGCGGACTTCGTGAAAAGTCGATGGCGGCATACCGAGGCGGAGTAAAAACCGTATTCATACCAAAAGAAAACCTTTCCGATTTGGAAGAGGTTGACAGCGTGGTAAAGACAAATGTACGCTTTATTCCTGTTTCCTTTGCGGAAGAGATTTTGGACTATGCTTTTGCGGAAGAAAAGAGCGCCGAACAAAAACCCCACATTTTTGAAGATTTAGGGGCGGTTTCGCACAACACAGTAAGCCAATAGGGAAGGGATAATATGAATTTTAATAATGCGCAGTTCGAAAAGGCTTTCGGCACCTTCGCTCAGCTTGAAGCTTCAACCTTTCCTGAGGTTTGCTTTTGCGGAAGGTCGAATGTCGGCAAATCTTCGCTTATAAACAAGATTTTAAACCGCAAGTCGATTGCCCGCGTAAGTTCAAAACCTGGTAAAACAGTTACAATAAATTTTTATAAGGTGGATAATATTCGCCTTGTAGATCTCCCAGGTTATGGCTATGCTAAGGTAAATTTCAGCGAAAGAGAACGCTGGAGTGAGCTTATGGAGGGTTACTTTAAGTCGGACAGGGATATCAGAATGGTGTTTCAGCTTATTGATATGCGCCATCCTGCGACTGATTTTGACCTTTCGATGCTCGACTTCTTGAGCCAGATGGGAATACCCTTTACGGTGGTTTTGACAAAGGCTGATAAGCTTAATAAGACCGAAACCGAAAAGCGACTTGCTTTAATAAAAGAAGAACTCGGCGAATTTGCCTATAATACGAAAATTATTCCGTTTTCTGTGCAAAATAATACGGGAGCGGAAGCTTTACGCGAGATAATTGAGACTGCCATTTCTTGACAGTTGACATTTCGGAAAATTAGTGATAAAATAGATATGTTAAATGCTATGATGAAGAGAAGTAGTATTTACTTTAGGTCTAAAGAGAGCCGCTGACGGTGGAAATGCGGTGACACGGTAATATGAATAACACTTCGGAGTTGCAAACCCAAAGGTTTTACTTAGTAGGGGCGCCGTACTTGATGCGTTAAATCAAAACGACTTAACGGTTGTAAAAGTGACCTTTTTTAAGGTAAATTAGGTGGCACCGCGGATAATGCGTCTATTCGTCCTAAAATAACGGGACTAATGGGCGCTATTTTTATTTTTGGAGTGATATTATGAAACATATCGACATTTACAAAATTTTTGAAAACAAGGAATTACTCGATACTTCGGTTACGGTTTGCGGATGGGTGAGAACCTCCCGTGATTCCAAGAATATGGCTTTTATCGAGCTAAACGACGGTACTACCTTAAAGCATTTGCAGATAGTGATAGACAAAGCTGTAATGACCGATATTGCAGAATTTATGAAGCTCGGCACCTCTTTAAAGGTAGTAGGCACATTGGTAAAATCTGCAGTTGCAGTTGATTCGGTTGAAATCAATGCCGAAAGCATTGAGGTTTTGGGCGCTTGTCCGCCTGAATATCCCTTGCAAAAAAAGCGCCATACACTTGAATACTTGCGCACAATTCCGCATCTTCGTGTTAGAACTAATACATTTAATGCAGTTCTTCGTGTTCGCTCGGTTGTATCGGCTTGTATTCATGAGTTTTTCCAGGCTCGCCGTTTTACCTATATCCACACTCCGCTTATTACCGCAAGTGACTGCGAGGGAGCAGGTGAGATGTTTAAGGTAACTACTATCGGTTACAGTAATGATTATAAAACCGAAGAAGACTATAATGCTGACGACTTTTTCGGAAGGCGCGCGGCTTTAAGCGTTTCGGGACAATTAGAGGGCGAGGTTGCCGCAATGGCTCTCGGTAAGATTTACACCTTTGGTCCGTCCTTCCGCGCAGAGAAGAGTAATACACCCCGCCATGTCGCAGAATTCTGGCATGTAGAACCCGAAGTAGCTTTTGCAGAGCTTCCCGATATTATTGAGATTGCCGAAGACCTCATTAAGCATATAATTAACTCGGTATTGGAAAAATGTCCGAGCGAGCTCGAATTTTTTGACCGCCTTTTCGAAAAGGGACTTATTGAAAAACTCAAAGGTGTTGTAGCAAATGATTTTGCTGTAATGACCTATACTGAGGCTATCGAGGTTTTGAAAAAATCGGGCAAAGAGTTCCAATATCCTGTAGAATGGGGTTGCGATTTACAGACCGAGCATGAAAGATATATTTCGGAAGAGGTTTGCAAGCGCCCTGTATTCTTAACTGATTATCCGAAAGAAATCAAGTCTTTCTATATGAAGCAGAATGCTGACGGCAAGACCGTTGCCGCTACCGACCTTTTGGTGCCCGGTGTCGGCGAGATTATCGGTTGCAGTGAGCGTGAGGCAGACCTCGACAAACTCCTCGACGCTATGGAAAAACGCGGTATGAATCTCGAGGATTATGAACATTATATCGCTCTTCGCCGTTTCGGTTCTGTGCCACACAGTGGTTTTGGTTTGGGACTTGAGCGTATAATTATGTATGTTACGGGCGTACAGAATATCCGCGATGTTATTCTTTACCCCAGAACTGTTGGAAATATTTCTTAAAGGTGTTTTTGATGGAAAAATATGTATCAAAGCTTAATGAGTTCGACACCCAAAATGCAATAGCGCTTGTGAAAGAAAAATTTGCAAGCGAGCTTTGTGAAAGCCTTGATTTATCGCGAGTGTCTGCCCCTTTGTTTGTAAAGAGAGGAAGCGGCTTAAATGATGATCTTAACGGTGTTGAGCGTCCTGTTTCTTTTGATATTCTTGAAACGGGCGAGATTGCCGAGGTTGTTCACAGCCTTGCAAAATGGAAACGAATGGCACTTTTAAAATATGGCTTTCCGATGCACACAGGTCTTTACACCGATATGAACGCTATAAGGCGCGATGAAGAATGTGACAATATCCATTCGATTTACGTTGACCAGTGGGATTGGGAAAAGATTATAACCGCTGAAGACCGCAATCAAGAATACTTGAAAGCGACTGTAAGAAGTATCTACGGCGCGATTTTAAGAACAGCGAAGGCGGTTGAAGAAAAATTTCCTTGCCTTGATTGTTATTTGCCTGGGCAGATTTCATTTGTTACAACCCAAGAGCTTGAAGATAAATACCCCGATTTAAGCGGTAAACAACGCGAATATCAAGCTGCAAAGGAATACGGCGCTGTATTTATTATGAAAATCGGCGGCAGGCTTAAAAGCGGTAACAAGCACGATGGCAGAGCGCCCGATTATGACGATTGGGAACTCAACGGGGATATTATCCTTTACAACCGCGTACTCGATATCCCGTTTGAAATTTCTTCAATGGGTATTCGTGTTGACCGTGACAGCCTTTTAAAACAGCTCAAGGCTGAAAATAAGGAAGAAAGAGTAAAATATGAATTCCATAAGATGCTCTTGGCAGGTGCGTTACCTTTAACCGTAGGTGGCGGTATCGGTCAGTCAAGACTTTGTATGTACTTGTTACATAAGGCACATGTCGGCGAGGTTCAGGTTTCGATCTGGCCTGAAAAAGAAATTTTAAAATGTAAGAAAAATGGCATTAACTTACTTTAAGGGGGAAATGTTATGAAAAATAACAGATTTCTTGGCATTATTTCCTATGCGATTTATGATTTTATAGCCGCATTTGTATCTACGGTTATTTCTTTTTGGATTACAGGAACTAAAATTAGTTTTATTTGGCCTGATATATTTGTTTTGGTTTTTGTTTTTTGGAGTATAACTACAGTTTTAGGTCTTTATATTGTGAAGATATATAATATTTTGTGGCGGTTTTCGGGTTTTAGCGAAATAACGCGTATTTTTCTTGGCTGTTTTATACCTTTAGGTGTAACTGCTATTGCACAAAAAAGTGTATTTCACGGTGAGGATGTTAAAACTTCACTTTATCTTCTAAATTACTTTATAACTGTATTTTTGATTTTAATGCAAAGATTTGTAGCTAGAAGTAAAGCTGTAAAACTGGCCGAAAAGAACTCTAATTCTCCCAAAAGCCATATAACAGGTAATGTTATGATCATTGGTGCAGGGGCCGCCGGTGAAGCAATTATCAAGGAATTATCCTCTGATAAGAATATAAAGATTAAATGTGTAATTGATGATGATTCCTTAAAAATCGGTCAATACTTATGCGGTGTTCATATCGTCGGCGGTACAGGTACTATTGTAAACAGTGCTGAAAAGTATGAAATTGATACCATCATCTTCGCAATACCTACATGTAGCATCGCAAGAAGAACCGAAATTCTCAATATTTGTCAGTTGACAAAATGTAATTTAAAGATTTTGCCGCAGCTTTATCAGCTTGAGAATGTAAACGAATATGTACCAGCCATCCGTAAGGTTGAAATTGAGGACCTTTTGGGAAGAGAACCTATAAAGGTAAATCTCGATTCGGTAATGGGTTATGTTGAAGACCAGGTTGTTTTGGTTACAGGTGGCGGTGGTACTATCGGTAGTGAACTTTGCCGACAAATTGCTTCTTATAACCCAAAACAGCTTATAATTTTCGATATATATGAAAATAATGCCTACGAAATTCAGAACGAGTTAAAGCACGATTATCCCGATTTAAATCTGGTAACGCTGATAGGCTCTGTTCG
The DNA here is from genome assembly GCA_045578885.1 of Acutalibacteraceae bacterium. Classification (GTDB taxonomy): domain Bacteria; phylum Bacillota; class Clostridia; order Oscillospirales; family Acutalibacteraceae; genus UBA737. The sequence continues at coordinate 17,402 of JAZNLE010000016.1, forward strand.
AGACAGCAAACGTATCGATTATGTTTTCCGCACTTATAGACCGAATATTGTTTATCATGCGGCGGCGCATAAGCATGTACCGCTTATGGAAGACAGCCCGAATGAATCGATAAAAAATAATGTTTTCGGCACTTATAAAACTGTACAATGTGCCGACAGATACGGCGTCAAGAGATTTGTTTTGATTTCTACCGACAAGGCGGTTAACCCGACTAATATTATGGGTGCCAGCAAGCGTATTTGCGAAATGATTGTACAAACCTTTAACGAAAAATCGAAGACAGAGTTTGTTGCGGTTCGTTTTGGTAATGTTTTGGGCTCAAACGGAAGTGTTATTCCGCTCTTTAAAAAGCAATTAGAACAGGGTGGACCGCTTACCGTTACTGACCCCAATATCATAAGATACTTTATGACTATTCCCGAGGCTGTATCGCTTGTTTTACAGGCGGGCGCCAATGCTAAGGGCGGTGAAATTTTCGTACTCGATATGGGACAACCTGTCAAAATTCTCACCTTAGCGGAGAATCTTATAAGACTTTCGGGATTTGTGCCGTATAAGGATATTGGTATTGAGTTTACAGGACTACGCCCAGGTGAAAAGCTTTATGAAGAACTGCTTATGTCCGAAGAGGGACTTAAAGCTACTGAAAACGAGCTCATTCACATTGGCAGACCGATTGATATTGATACTGACGAGCTTTATACGACACTTGACGAGATGCGCGAGTATATGTATGACGAAAATGCAGATATCAGAGGACTTGTCAAACGTATTGTTCCTACATATCAAATACCGAAAAATGAAAAAGAGAAAGTAATCGTATAAAGAAAGAGCAGAAACTTTAAGTTTCTGCTCTTTCAATTATATCCTTTATTACTTTACTTGCGATTATCAGTCCTGCAACAGCGGGGCAGTGTGCAATGCTTGCAGGGGTGCGTGAGTCGGTTTTAACGGGGTTTTCCTTTGAATATAAAACCTTTAATTTTTTAATATTTCTTTTTTTTAGTTCGTAGCGCATAACCTTTGCAAGTGGGCATACGCTTGTTTTGTAAATATCCGCAATTTCAAACTTTGTGGGGTCAAGTTTATTTCCAGTTCCCATTGAGGAAATTATCGGGGTGTTAGTTTCACCAGCTTTTACGATAAGCTCGATTTTAGCCGTCACAGTATCGACCGCATCAACAATATAATCATACTGTGACAGGTCGAATTCAGAAGAATTTTCGGGCAAATAGAAGGTATTAAAGTTTTTTACCACAGCGTCGGGGTTGATATCGAGAATACGCTCTTTCATAACCTCAGTTTTAAATTTGCCGACAGTCGAGTGGGTGGCAATAATCTGTCGGTTTATGTTTGATAATGACACAGTGTCGTTATCGATAATATCGAGCATTCCCACACCTGAGCGGGCGAGTGCTTCTGCGACATAGCCACCCACACCGCCGATACCGAAAATCGCGATGTGGGAATTTTTCAAGATTTCTAAATTTTTTGGTCCTATTAAACTTTCTGTCCGCGAAAACTGATTTTCCATAAATTACTCCTCTTTGTTATGTTATTATTTTATTTTCTTTGTCGAAATTTGTCAAGTGGCTTTGACGAAAAATGTAAAAATGACAATAATTGGGTAAACATCGTGTAATAATAACACTTTTTTTGTGAAATCGCTTGCAAATTCACACTTTTTGTGTTATTATATGTAAAACAAAAAATGTTAAGGAGTAATATTATGGAAAAGAATCTAAAAATCGTTATTGCTGATGACTCTACGGAGTTTTCAAAGAATTGTGCAAAAATACTGAAAAGCTACGGGATGCAGGTAGTTTTAACCGAAAAAGACGGACTTAAAGCAGTATCAATGGTAAAAAGTGAGAAACCTGATGTTTTGATTGCGGATGTTTTTATGCCAAATATTGACATTTTGGCAGTTATTGACGAAATTAACAAGATTGAGCACAAGCAACGACCTATGGTTATGGCGCTGTCGAGTTATGCAAATCCCCGTCTTGAAAAGGAAATTTTAGAAGCAGGCGCTACCTATTATTTTATAAAGCCAATTGACATAAATATAATGGCAGAGCGAATTATAAAAATGTCGGGCTGGAAAAACGAAACCCAACCGTTAAAGGTTGATAAAACTGTTGTGTCGGACACCGATTTAGAGCTTATGATTACAGATATTATACATCAAATCGGCGTTCCTGCACATATCAAGGGTTATCACTACTTGCGCGAGGCAATAATGCTTTCCATAAAGAATACTGATATAATAAACTCGGTGACAAAGTTACTATATCCGACTGTTGCCAAAAAATACGGCACCACGCCGTCGCGTGTAGAACGCGCTATCCGTCACGCTATTGAGGTTGCGTGGGATAGGGGAGATATCGATGTTCTTAATAGCTACTTCGGTTATACTATTCAAAATGAGCGTGGGAAACCCACTAATAGCGAGTTTATCGCAATGATTAGTGATAAATTACGCCTTAAATTAAAAATCGGATAGAAAGCAAAAACGAGCCTTTTGGCTCGTTTTTGCTAAAATTTTAATGTTTTAAAATATTGAAGCGATATAATATTTATGTAATCTTTGTCGAATTTCTTGATACCACGGAAAATACCATCGTCAAGACCGATAATGCCGTTGGGCTTGCCTTTTATAACGAAAATAACGGTTTCCTTTCTTGGCTTTTCGAATTTATAAATAGGAAGACTTTCTCCGAGTCTAGCAGCCCAAATACGAGGAAGCAAAGGAAACTGCTCCCACACGATTTGTTCGTCTATGCAATGGATAATACTTCGTCGGTTAGCACAGCGCGTTGACAGAATAATTTTATAATTCTCGCTATCTTTTTCGAAACGGTAAATCTTTACATACTTTGTTCGTTCGCAGGGTTTTGTGGTTTTTAAAAGCTTATATAATGACATAAAATAACGCTCCTTTGAGGGTATTATAACATATAGGCGGTGTGGGACGCAAGATATTAGTGATATTCTGTGCTTCGCATAGAGTGATATTATGTCTTGCGGCATAGTGAAATTTTTGCTATCGCAAAAGTGATATTATATTCGCCTCTTAACTGCCCGAAGGGCAATATCACTCGGACGAAGTCCAAATATCACTGCGGAGCAATATCACTCGCCGCAAGGCGAATATAACTGAAAAAACTCTTGTTCAAAAAGAACAAGAGTTTTTTCTGGAGCTGCTAACCAGAGTCGAACTGGTGACCTCATCCTTACCAAGGATGCGCTCTACCTCCTGAGCCATAGCAGCATAGTCGTTTATGCGACTTTAATATTATATCTAAAACAGGGTATAAAGTCAAGCATTATTTTGAAATTTGCGCCCGAAAGTTTCGGGCGCAGTTTTTATGCTTTATTTTGTAAGTAAATCAATAATTGCCGAATAAATTTCGGTGGGATTATTTAAAAACTTTTCCTTTATATGAATTGCCTGTTCTTCGTCCGACACAAGTAATTTGACACTCATAAAAGGGGTGTCGTTATCAAATGCAGAGCAGGTGATAAAGGTTTTATCTTCCTCACGTGAAATTTTAATATCGGTTTCTTTTGCGTTTTTAAAGCGCGAATACATTTTGAGTGCGGCATTATATGCACGTTCTTTTACAACAACCGAAAGGGAGGACTTAAGAGTTTCTGCAACACTTTTTCCGTTTTCTGTGATAATGTATGTGTCATCATCACGGCTTACAAGTTCTAACTGTCCGTTTTTGCATAGGTAGTCAATAGAATCATTAACTTCAAAGCAGTTGGCAATACCCTCATAATGAAGTGTATTAGCGAGTAAATTGCCAGGGACGGCTTGGTCAATTGTAGAAAAAATATAGCAAATTAAAACGCGGATCTCTGCTGTTGTGAAAAGCCCGCCAATTTCTGAAACACCGGCTGTTAAAGCATCTTTTTCCAAGGAAATAATCTCCTTTTTATTAGTTTACAAATTTATCGTGAACTGCTATTACTGC
>JAZNLE010000017.1:0-13434 GCA_045578885.1 Acutalibacteraceae bacterium
GCATCCTTTAAAGAGGCGCCGTAACCCGCATTTTTAACCGCGTTTATAATATCTTCCGAAGACGCTGTACCCGAAACTGTCATAGAATTTGTCAGCAAATTCACCGAGCATTCATTTACGCCCTCAAGCGCAGATACGCAAGATTCAACCCTTGCACTGCAAGCCGCACAGCTCATACCTGTAATATTATAAGTATTCATTAGTTAGTCACCTCTAACCAAAATTATAACTTTTTACAACTTTAAAGTCAACTGACAAATTACGCTAATACTGCCTCACCGAAAAAATTTTTTCACATATTATGTAGTGTAGAAATTTTAATGATTATTTTTGTAGGGTTTCGGCAAGAATATAATCGGAGTGTGAAAAGAGTATGAATATTAAACGCGGAGAAATTTATTATGCAGATTTAAGTCCCGTAATAGGCTCAGAGCAGGGCGGAGTGAGACCTGTACTTATTATACAAAACGATGTTGGAAACAAGTACAGCCCAACGGTTATAGCGGCGGCGATTACAAGTCAGCGCGACAAGACAAAATTGCCGACACATATCTCGGTAGATGCCGATAACTGCGGTCTTGCAAAGGATTCGATTGTGCTGTTAGAGCAGGTGAGGACTATCGATAAAAGGCGCCTTAAAGAAAAGATGGGCGCGCTTGACCTTTCGGCTATGGGCAAGGTGGACAAGGCACTGAGCGTCAGTTTCGGGCTTGATATAAATCCTACAGGTTTTACTACATAGGAGTAGCGAACCTGATAAACCGCATCGGATTTCGGTGCGGTTTTGTTGTTTCTTAAGGTTGTGATATATTGACATCTTTTTCCAATATGGGTATAATGTTGTCAGGGAAAAGGTGGAATTTATGGATAAGAAAAAGATTATTTGCTGGGGCGACAGTATAACAGTCGGTATGGGTATGAAAAATACCGAAACATACCCCGCGGTTTTAGGCGGTCTGTTAGGTGAAAACTATACCGTTATAAATGCAGGAGGCGGCGGAGAAACCGCCCAGACTATAGCCGCAAGGCAGGGCGCATATAAGGTTTATACATACAAAGAACTCATTTTCGAGAAAGGCGATAGCATTATTGATATTGGTATGGATAATTTCAAAATGGCTTTTCGTTTGGAAGATGGGACACTGCTTAATGTAAGCTGGCATCCTAATCCTTTTAGTCCCTACGAGTTTGAATCTGATTCGGTTTTTATAGACGCAGAAGAATACTTTTTGCCCAAGAATGGAAAATGGTATGAACTAAAACGACTTAAAACGGATAAAAGAACAGTAATTCCCAAAGGTGCAGAGGTTGTTTTTCTTTCGGCAAAGGAACAGCAAAAGGGTAGTTTCTGCGAGATTTTTTACATAGGTACTAACGGTCGAGTGTCGGGAATTCCTACCAAAAAGGATATCGACTTTCTTATTAGAGAAAATAAAAATATGATAAAACGCCACGGTAATGATTGTTTTCTGGTAATAATTCCTTATTGGAATGGCTATTATTCGGAAGCGTTTGTCGAAGCGTTCGGTGATAAAGCGGTTGATTTTCGCAAGGAACTGCTTCTGCACGGAGTAGAAGAGGAAGGTCTTACACCAACTCAAACCGACCTTGAGAAAATGAACAACGGCGAAATACCGCCGATGTTTCGCCTTAACAACAATCCGAATGAAATACACCTTAATAAATATGGATATTCATTCTTGGCGAAGAAATTATATGAACGCGGTAAAAAACTGGGTTATTGGTATTAAGAGGAGGCAAGGTTTAACCTTGCCCCTTTGTTATATTTTTCGTTTTTTTGTATGTAAAATATATTCCAAAAACATAAAATCGCAAGTGAGAAAACAAGAGAAAACCAAAGAAAACAGGAGAAAACAAGAGAAAGTTAAATCTAAATTAAAATTTTTGAAAAAATGTGTTGACAAAGGTTTGGGGTTATGGTATGATATTCAAGCTGACGCAATAGGAAAACTGTTGCGAGACTAAAATTTTTGGAGGGTTTTTAAATGTCAACATTTATGGCAAAACCTGCTGATATTCAGCGTAAATGGTATATTATCGACGCAGCCGGCAGACCTCTTGGCCGCACAGCAACAAAGGTTGCTGACTTACTTCGCGGCAAGGTTAAGCCCGAGTTCACCCCTCACGTAGATTGCGGTGACCACGTTGTAGTTATCAATGCTGATAAGGCAGTTTTAACAGGTAACAAATTACAAAACAAGTTCTATCGTCGTCATACAGGCTATATCGGCGGTCTTAAGGAAGTTAAGTATGCTACCCTTATGAACACCCGTCCTGAGCTTGCTATGGAACTTGCAGTAAAGGGTATGGTTCCCGATACTACAATCGGCCGCAAGGCTCTTACCAGACTTCACGTTTACGCAGGCGCTGACTACAAGCAGGTAGCTCAGAAGCCCGAAGTTTATGAATTTTAAGAAAGGAGTAATTAGAAATGTTTGAAGGACAAAGTTATTTTTACGGCACAGGTAGAAGAAAGTCTTCTGTAGCTCGTGTTCGCGTTTACAACGGTACCGGTAAAATCACTATCAATGATAGAGACATTGACGATTACTTCGGTCTTGAAACCTTAAAGCTTATCGTTCGTCAGCCTCTTAACCTTACAGGTACTGCTGACAAGTTCGATATCGTTTGCCGCGTTGCAGGTGGCGGCGTTACAGGTCAGGCTGGCGCTATCCGTCACGGTATTTCCCGCGCTCTTCTTCAGTTTGACGGTGAACTCCGTTCACAGCTCAAGAAGGCAGGTCTCTTAACTCGTGACCCGAGAATGAAGGAAAGAAAGAAGTACGGCCTCAAAGGCGCTCGTCGTGCTCCTCAGTTCTCAAAGAGATAATTTGTATTATTTCAAAATCACAGCACTCACTCAAGTGGGTGCTGTTTTTTGCACTCCTCACGCTCGTCGTGGCGCTGACGGCGCCCGTACCCTCTGTCACTCCGTGACATCTCCCTACACTGTAGGGAGTCACCCCAGTTCTCAAAGAGATAATTACTGTTATTTCGAAGTTTACAAGCTCTGTGTTTTGCAGGGCTTGTTTTTTTATATATTCGTAAATTTTTATTTACAATTTATTTAAAAAATGGTATCATAAATATGTTATACTATTTTGGACTAAACTATGGAGGTTTGAATATGATTGAGGTAAAAGGCCTATCCAAAAGATACGGCACTCATCTTGCCGTAAACGATGTTAACTTCAGCATCCAAAAGGGCGAGGTTATCGGTTTCCTTGGTCCTAACGGCGCGGGCAAATCGACTATAATGAACATTTTGACAGGCTATCTGTCATTAACGCAAGGTGAGGTTTCCATTGATGGTTTTGACATTATGGAATACCCCGAAGAAGCCAAAAAGCGTATCGGCTATCTCCCTGAAATCCCCCCTCTTTATATCGATATGAAGGTAAAGGAATATCTTTACTTTATTTACGACCTTAAAAAAGTAAAGTTCCCTAAGAAAGCTCATATTGACGAAATTATGAAGCTTATTAAAATAGACAATGTGCAGAACCGCCTTATCAAAAACCTTTCAAAAGGTTACCGCCAGAGAGTAGGCTTGGCGCAGGCGCTTGTCGGCAATCCTGATGTACTTATTCTTGACGAGCCCACAGTTGGTCTTGACCCGAAGCAGATTATCGAAATCAGAAATCTTATTTCGCGTCTTGGTAAAAATCACACTATTATTCTCTCATCACACATCTTGTCTGAAATTCAGGCAGTTTGTGAGCGTGTTATCATTATCAACCAAGGCAGAATTATCGCTGATGATATGGCAGAAAACCTTTCTGACCGACTTTCAAACGACCGCTCGGTAGTAGCGAGAATTGAAGGTAATGAAAGCGATATGCTTGAAGCCCTTTCAACCGTTAATGGTGTTAAAACCGTAATGTCACTCGGCTGTAAGGAACAGGGAAGCTTTGACTACCTTATCGAGCCCGAAATGGATACTGACATCCGCAAAGCAGTTTTTGAGCGCGTTGTATCACGCGGCAGAACAATTTTGTCACTTACAAGCAACAAGGTATCTCTTGAGCAGGTATTCTTAAGACTTACCGAAGCCGGAAGTTATGAAGAATCGCGCAAGCTTTTAGGCTTTGATGTAGAAGCGCAAGAAGTTGTTGACGAAACTGACGAGGTTTTAGCAGATACTGAACAAACTGAAACAAAGGAGGATGAAGAATAATGTTAGCGATTTTTAAAAGAGAATTCAAGGCATATTTTTCGACTCCTATCGGTTACATAGTTTTAGCCGCTTTCTATTTCTTCACAGGTCTTTATTTCTCGGTTATGTATGCCAACGGTATTCCGCAGGTTGAGATGGTAATCTCCGAAATGCTTACTGTTACCGTTTTTATAATGCCGATTATCACAATGCGACTTATGAGTGAAGACCGTCGCCAAAAGGTTGACCAAGCCCTCTTTACTGCCCCTGTAAAGCTTACTTCAATAGTTTTGGGTAAGTTTTTTGCGGCGTTAGGCGTTTTCGCTCTGGGCTTTATTCCCACAGTAATTTTTGAAATTATTGTTATGTCCTATGTAAGCGTAAATATTATGACTTTCCTTTATGCGCTCTTAGGTATATTGCTTTTGGGAAGCACACTTATTGCTATCGGTATGTTTATATCAAGCCTTACCGAGAGTTCGGTTGTATCGGCAATTCTTACTCTGGTTATCAATATTCTTGTGCTTTATATGTCCAATTTTGCGCAGATGATAAGTGTTCAGTGGATTGCAACTGCAGTTGAAAAATTGGCATTCTTTAACATATTCACAAGCTTTGGGGAAAATCTTTTCTCGCTTCCCGATATTTGCTATTTCTTGAGCATCACCGCCGCATTTCTGTTCCTTTGCGTGCGCGCGCTTGAGAAGAGAAGATGGGCATAGGAGGTATTTAAAATGGAAGAAAACAAGATTACAAATCCCGAAACCCAGACTGAAAATAAGAAAAAAGGCTTTAAATTGCCGAAATTTAAGAAAAGTCAAACTGTTAAAAATCAGGCGTTTTTAAAGCGTGGAACATACTCGGTTGTTATAACTGCCGCAGTTTTGGCAGGTCTTATCGTTTTTAATGTGCTTTTATCGGCTCTTTCTAACCGTTTTATGCTTGAATACGATATGACAAGCGATAAAATCAATACTGTAACTGCCGAAAATGCCAAGTTTATAAAAGAAGTTGACAAAGAAGTAACCGTTACAATGTGCGCAAAAGCGGGGGATTACTACGGCGGTATTATGACCTACTATGCGCAGAACCTTCACGGTATTACTACTGACTATAGCGATTACTATAAGCAGACTATAAATCTTATTGAAAGATATAACGATTATAATGATAAAATTAAGGTTAAGTTTGTTGATACGCAGGATTCGTCTTTCACCGAGATAACCGCGAAATATTCAAAAGAAAGCCTTAACTACGGCGATATTATTGTAAGCTGTGCTACGGACGATGACGAGCGCTATAAGATAGTTAGATTTGAGGATATATATAACCTCGTAACCGATGAAAGCTATGCCGCTTATGGATATACTATGACAACTATCGAGGGTAACGATATCGAAACAGCGCTCACAAGTGCTATTTCCTATGTTACAAGCTCTGATATTAAAAAGGTTGCTTTTATTACAGGTCACAGCAAGGAAGATTATTCCGAAAGCTACCGCGAACTTTTGAAGACCAACAATTATGAAATTGATGTCATTTCAGACACTTTGGTAAGCAAAATTTCTGACGAATATGACGCGCTTTTCATTGTGGCTCCCACAGTCGATTTTATCGAATCTGAATTAAGCGCTATTACGGATTTCCTTGACAACGGTGAAAAATACGGTAAGGGTCTTGTATACTTCGGTGATGCTTCGACTCCGTATCTTCCCAATTTCTACGGTTTCCTCGAAGAATGGGGTATTGAAATTGCCGAGGGATTGCTCTTTGAAACAAGCGAGAACAACTATATGCCCGACAAGCCTACAATTATGGGCTCTTATCCTGCAAGTGATGATAGTATAACCAACGGTGTATCGCTCTGTATTTCGGGTAACAATGTGGTTATAAACCCTGCATTCTCAGAAGATAACTACAGAAAGGTTGAAACAATTATCGCTACGCCCGCTTCGGTTGTAAATGCGCCTGCAGGCACATCGGATAGTTGGAAGGATGTGGGCGAGCATAAAAAATCTGCTTACTCAACCGTTATAATGAGTGAGCGTTCAGCTTACGACAGCGGTAACAATCTTATTAAGAACAATGTATTTGCTTTCAGCAGTATTGATTTTATCTATTCCGAATATGCAGAAACGACAACAATCGGTAATAAGGATATAGCTTTTGCGGCGGCTGAACGCGCTTCAGGTGCTGATGAATCAGGAATTTCTTTTGTTACAAAGATTATAAAGGACGAAAGCTTTGCAAGCTCAGTAACACAGAGCGCTGCTAATACAATCAACATTATCTTTATGATTATTTTACCGATACTTTGTATTGCTGCAGGTATTTATGTATATATCAGGAGAAAGAACTCATAATGAACAATCTACCCGAGAACGAAAAAATAGAACAAGAAAATTTTTCAACAGTCTTTTCCAACCCACAGGAGCACAAAAATACAGCACCTAAGGGTAAAACTAAACGCACTAAAATTGCGATAGCCTTGTGCTTAGCGGTTGCAATTTTGATTGGCGGCACGGTGGCTGTTGTTAAACTGATTCCCGAAAGGGAAACCCAAAACGGACTTGGTGATGATATCGAGGTTATTTCTTACGAATCTGACGATATAAAAGAAATGACCGTTGAAAATCAGAACGGCAAGTTTAAGTTTTATTCCGAAAAGCAAGATGACACCGATAAAGAAACAGGCGAGACTATAACCAATACAAATTGGTACATAAAGGGTTACGACAAGGAAATGACCGACAGTGATTTGATTTGTGCTGTAGTTGAGGATGCTATTGATATTGAGGCTATACGCGAAATTACTGAAAAAACCGCTTCGGAATGTGGCTTTGACAAGCCTGTCGCAACGGCGCAGTTTACAACCCCTGACAAAACTGAGGAAACCGTGCTTATAGGCGCCAAATCTCCCGATAATGCAGGTGTGTATGTAAAGCTTGGAAGCAAGGAAAATATTTATCTAGTAGCTGAAGCGCTTGATGAAACACTTGGCTTCATTGATTTGGAATTGGCAAGCACTGAAGCGCAGGACGCTGTAATGCTTGACGAAAAGTATTCCGAATATTGCAACGGAGTAGCAGTTACAAAGTCGGACTATGTTACTGTCGAGGGTGTGAATTTCCCTGAAAAAATGGTCTTTGCTCCGACTGCGGAAGATAAAGCTGCAATTTTCACGCCTTACGAAGTTGTAAATCCGGTGAAGAGAACTGCACAAAATGTTGAAACAATGTTTTTGGTATTTACAGGCGGTTTCAATGTCAGCGGTGCGTATTCTTATGATGTTAAGGATGAAACTGTCAAGGCTTTGGGACTTGATTCACCTGACTTTATACTGAGCGCTATTTTTGACGATTACACCTATTCTTATAAGTTTAAACAGCAAGAAGACGGGGATTATGCAGTTATAGGCAACGACAGTAAAAATGTTAAAAAGGTTACTCTTTCGGACTGCGGTTTCTTGAGTTATACCACAACTGATTTTTATAGCCCGACTGTCTTTATGACTTCAATTGAAGATGTTGCAAATCTGACACTTGAAACCGAAGATAAAACATATAGCTTCGATATCGAAGAAAATCCCAATGGTGATGATATTAATAAGTATTTGATAGAATGTGATGGCAAGTCTTTTAAATCGTCATACTTCCAATCGTTCTATCAGTATTTAGTAATGTTGCAGGCTATTGATTTTGAAACCGAACGGATAAACTCAAAACCCGAACTCACTATAACATACACCTATGAGAATAAGGATTTAGAACCTACGAAAATATCATTTGTAAAAGAAAACGCCGTTAGATATCAGTACAGTATCGACGGTGTGCCGATGGGTAAAATCGGTTCTTCCGATTATACTAAGATTCTCAAAAATCTTGAACGATTACTAGACGGTAAGCAGATTGTTGTAAATTAAAGAAAAATCTCTCTTTGTAAAAAAGAGAGATTTTTTTAAAATTTTACTTACATTAAAAAAATTCTTTTGGTATAATTAAAGTATCAAAAGGCGGTGTTTTAATGTATAGAATAGGGGATAAAGTTGTATACGGGCAGACGGGTGTTTGCGAGGTTGTTGATATTTGCGAAAAGGCTTTTATTAAGAATCAAAAGCGTGAGTATTATGTTCTCAAACCGTATAATCTTGAAAATAATACTATCTATGCTCCTGTAAATGACAACAAGGTGTTTATGCGCGAACTTATTACTAAAAATGAGGCAGAAGAGCTTATTGAAAGCATACCCTCAATAGTTGAAAGGCTTGCGCAAAGTGAGGAAATCACAAAAGAGGATTATATCGCGAAAATCAATAATCATTCTTTGGAAGAACTTGTCGAGCTTACCGCGATTATTTATTCTAAAAAACTGAGTGTTGTCAAAATGAAAAAAAGACTTAATGCTATCGACGAAAAGTATATGAAAATTGGTGAAAATCTGCTTTTTGGGGAGCTTTCAGCGGTGCTTGGAATACCGAATGACAGTGTTCAAAATTACATAGAGGATAAGTTAAAATAAAAGGGAGGCTGTCTCAATAAGATGCAGAAAAGCTTTTCTTCGGTAAGATAGGAGTACAAATGTACTCCGAGTGTCGAAAAAAGCTTTAAAAAGAAAACATATGTTTCGAAATCCGAAGGATTTCACCTATAAACACAAAAAATCTCGTCAAAGTTTTTCGCTTTAACGAGATTTCTTTTTTATTTTTACTTTTTTCTTTTGGTCTGCGCTTATTGAGACAGCCCATTTAAATGTTTATGATATTGTCGCAAAAATCGATGCTGGTTTTACGGTGGGTGACAAGTATTACGGTTTTATCATTTAAGCGCTTTATGTTTTCGAGCACCTTAAGTTCTGTATCCTTATCAAGTGCGCTTGTGGCTTCGTCCAAAAGTAGAACGGGCGAGTTTACAAGAAGTGCCCGTGCTATTGAAAGACGCTGAATCTGTCCTTCCGAAAGACCGCCACCACGCTCTGTCAGTACTGTGTCGTAACCCTCAGGCAGAGAGACGATATAATCGTGAATTTCTGCTGTTTTGCACGCGGTTATTATATTGTCTTCGGAAATATTGCTGTTACACATTGAGATATTATCTTTAATGCTGCCCGACAAAATCATATTTCCTTGCGGAACATAGGCGAAAAGGTGACGGGTCGAAGCGTCGGAATTTGTATCGCCGTTTATTGTGATATTTCCGTTTTGTAGCTCGTATAGACCCAAGATCAGCTTAAACAGTGTACTTTTTCCGCTTCCCGAAGTGCCCGTAACGGCGGTGATATCACCCTTTTTGATTTTAAATGAAAAGTTTTGCAATACCGTTTTATCGCTGTATGCAAAGGTGATGTTTTCGCCCTTTAAATACTCAAAATCAATATCGTCATAGGGCCTTTCGTTTTTCTCGTCTTCTAAATTTTCCAGTTCAATCAGGCGTTCGGCAGAGGCGATTATCGAGTAGTACCTGGGGAAGATGCTTGATATGTTCTGTAACGGGGCACGCAGTTGAGAAACCAGTTGTAAAAATGCAATCAAAGTGCCAAAAGAAATAGTATTATTCGAAATACCGTAAGCACCCCAGACCAAAATCGCGTAGTAGCCGATTGTGAAGAAGGAATAAAGGCTTATGTGCGAGAAAACAGAAATAAAGGCGCGCTTGATTTTAAAGCGGTAATTTTCCGCCATATAACCCTCTAAGCGCTTAACAAACGGAGTCTCGCTTTCAAAGGTTTTTATTACAATGCTGTTTTCAAAGCATTCTTGCAAAAACGAACGGGTAATACCTTCGGTTTTTTGACATTCTTTATGTAGAATTTTATATCTTTTATTGAGCAGTCGGCCGACAGCGGGAACACAAATGCCGAAGAATAATACCAAAATCGCGATTTTAGGTTCGAGCGAAACTAAAGCCACCGTACCGCCAATTATTTTAGCACACATTGAAAAAATATCGGGCACAATCGAAACGCAGTTCGATACCACAACCTCCGTATCGGAAGTGAATCGATTAAGAATATCGCCCGAGTGGTACTTTTGGGTCTCGGAATATTTTTTGCGGTTTAGTACCGAGAAGAGATGTTTGCGTAAAGAAATTGTGAATTTTCCGCTTATTGAGGTTCTCAAAAGCGAGCTTAAGCCAGAAAGCGAAACCTGCGCTATTACAATTGCGGCAAAAAGCAGAGCGTAACTCCAAAAACTGCCTGTCCGTTCACCTGTCGCTAATTCCAATACATTTTTTGAAAGAAATGCCAGCCACACAAATGATAGTGAAACCGCTACAGAACAGAAGCACATAATTATAGTTGCGCCTAATTGTTTTTTGAAAATTTTATAAATCCAATTTAATACGGACTTGTTATTTTCTTTTTTCATCATTCAAAAATTCCGTTTTCTTTCATACATTTTATAAAGGTGTCAATCTCACCTAAAGCCAAAACGGTAGAAATTTCGAACTTATCGAGAAGAAGATTTAAAAGCTCGCTACTGTTTAAATCTTTTTCCTTTATGCATTCCCACAAAAACACTCCGATTTCGCTCAAAGCGACGGTTTTATCTATGGGCTTTATTTTATACATTTCGTTTTCTTTTTCGATATAATATCCGCTTTTTAGCTTCATTTCAACACCTCTTTTTTTATATTATATACTAAAATATTTACTATTGCAAGTGTTAGGAGTTTAGTGTATAATAAATATATAAATTTTTGCATTGGAGTAAATTTATGGATACTTTTTTTGAACAGATTGTTTCTATCAAAAAAAACGGAAAGCTTATTGCCGCACTTATTGGGATTTGGCTTGCGGCTTTGCTGTTGTGCTTTTTGGTGTTTTTATATTCAGGTTATATCGGTTCGATATTTATACTTTTGATGGCAGGTATACTCTACGGTGCTTTCAAGCTTTCGGGAATGCTTAACATTGAGTATGAATATATCGTTACTAACGGAACATTTGATATTGATAAAATTGTCAATAAATCAAGCCGTAAGCGTTTGTCAAGTTTTGAACTCTCAACCGTTTCGCGCCTTGAAAAGTACAGCCCTAATATGCTTGGTAATATTGATAAAAAGCGATTGGTCTTCGCTTGCAGTGAAACGAGCGAGAATGCTTATCTTTTGGTATATGAGAGAGAAGGCAAGAGCGCAGAATATATTGTCTTTGCTCCAAATGAAAAAATGCAAGGTGCGATTGTGAAATTCTTGCCGAAATTTATTGCTAATAGTGCGTTTAAGTAAGGTGTGTGCCGTATGGATGTATTGACTAAGGATTTGATAAAATCTTCCGAAGAAAATGCCGTCCGTAGCGGCGCATTTTCTTATCAAGAGCTTATGAAAATCGCGGGGGATACTGCTTATAAAATTATATGTGAGAATACCCCGATTAAGAATAAGAAGATAGCTGTTGTGTGTGGCAACGGCAATAACGGCGGCGACGGTTTTGTTATTGCGCAAAATCTAAAAGATGCGGGCGCGGATGTCACGGTTATAACCCCTCTGGGTGAGCCACAGACCGACTCGGCAAAGCATTATTATTCCGCCCTTTCAGGTGTTGCGAAAAGAGAAAAAATCAAAGAGAAATATGATATCATTATAGATGCGCTTTTTGGAATCGGTCTTAATAGAGTTCTCGAAGAGAGGCTTGCCGACGTTATATATGAAATCAATTCTCAAAGAGCCTACCGCGTGGCTATTGATATACCCTCGGGTATTGACTGTGACAGCGGTAAGATTTTGGGTGCTTGTGTTAATGCTGATTTGACGGTGACTTTTATAGCCTTAAAGCCTTGTTTTATGCTACCGCCCGTTAATGATTATGCGGGTAAGGTTGTGGTTGCAGATATCGGTGTAGAACCGATTGGTTATAAATATAGAACAATTGAGGAACCGAAGCCTATAAACCGCCCAAAAAACTCTCATAAAGGCACTTTTGGTACGGCGGTTATGTTCTGCGGAAGCTACGGTATGGCAGGCGCGGCAATACTGTCAGCAAGGGCGTGTCTTAGAAGCGGTGTCGGGATTGCTAAATGTGTGATACCGAAGAGTATTTATGACATTTTAACATGTGCCGTTCCCGAAGCGGTTTGTTCTATCGCTAAGCAGACGCTTAAGGGCGGATTTAAGGGAAATACCGATGTCAAAAAACCGCTTGAAAGAGCGACGGCGGTGCTTATAGGTTGCGGAATAGGGAATACACGCCAAACTCAAAAGCTTGTTAAAAAATTACTTGAAACTGTAAAAGTTCCGACGGTTGTTGATGCGGATGGCATAAATGCGTTGGTGGCGAATATAAATGTATTAAGGAAAACTAACGCTCCGATTATTATAACTCCGCACCCTGCGGAGATGTCACGCCTGACGGGACTTTCCGTAAACGAAATTGAGCAAAATCGCGTAAAAGTTGCCACCGATTTTGCGCGTGAGTATAACTGCTTTGTTGTGCTCAAAGGTGCTAATACTTTGGTGGCTTCGCCCGACGGTCAGGTATTTTTTAACACCTGTGGCAACAGCGGAATGGCGACGGGCGGCAGTGGGGATGTATTGGCAGGTATAATTGTTTCCTGCCTAGCGCAAGGAATTGAGGTTCTTGAAGCTGTAAATTCTGCGGTGTATACCCACAGCGCGGCCGCCGACAAGGTGGCGAAGATTAAAGGTGAACAGGCGTTATTGCCGAGTGATATAATCGAAGCTTTGTAAAAAGGTGATTTTTTGAAAAGGCTATTTTCGGTTATATTGGTGTTACTTATTATTACGGGATGTGACGCGCCTCGTCAGGACATTACCCCTGTGACGCGGGGAATTTCGTTTTCCTGTGAGGCTATATACTACAACGAAAATTACGAATGCAAAGGCGATATACAAAGTAACGGCAATACCGAAATAACTTTCACCTCGCCTGCCGAGGTTGAGGGATTGAAGTTCAAATTTTCGAAGAACGGGGTTTCGGTCAATTTTAAGGAGATTGAATACATAAGCCAAAAAATTGTATTCGAAAACTCGGTTGCTTCTTTTATAAACGAGGTTTTGTCGGCTGAAAGTAGCCAAGTTTTAAGTGAGAATGATGTTTTTTATACCAAGGGTATAACCGACGATTTTGAGTATAGATTAGAACTCGGCGCTACGGGCTTGCCCATCAAAATTACAACCAATTCTCAAGCGGTTGAGGTTGTGTTTAAGAATGTAAAGATAAAATAAAACAACAACACAAGGTGAAAGCCTTGTGTTGTTGTTTTACGAAAAACGATTATGTAATTAAGCTGAAAAAATACA
>JAZNLE010000018.1:0-2011 GCA_045578885.1 Acutalibacteraceae bacterium
GAAATTGCCATAAACCGAGATATGATTCTTGTATTCGTCTTTTAAGGCAGGAAAAACATCAAGAATTTTCTTAGCAAGAGCAGAAATATTGACAATGCCGTCCTTCGAAGCGGTCGGGAGTTCGACAATGCTATTAACTCCCCTCTTGTGTTTGATACCAAGCTCTTTACGAAGAGATGAAGTAAAGTCAATACCAACCGAAGTGGCATCGCGTGCGGTCTGGGTGTCGTCAAAGAGCCAAGCGTTGATTTCACGATATTCACCAATAGTACCCTCTTCGATATCAGCTACCGACAAAGTATACATCTGTCTTTCGTCTTCATATTTTACGATAATTGACTTTGAATTGTTAGAAAATGTGCCATCCTTTTCTGTGATGCCGTTTTCCTCAAAAAAGGGTTTCATTTCCCCGATTACATTCTCAAAATACTTGTTATCCAATTATAATTCACTTCCAATTTATAAATTTATTTTATTATACTACAAAAATATTCATTTGTCACCAAAAATTTATTGTAAAATATAAGAATTTAAAGTATAATGTTTCTATAAACTTTTGGAGCTTTAAATTTATGAATCTTTCTGACATTAAAACAATTGAGTTGCTTTTAAGAAAACATGGGTTTTCTTTTAAAAAATCTTTGGGACAAAACTTCCTTATAGACAGTTCGGTCTGTCCTAAAATGGCTGAATTTGCCTGCGATAAAACCTATGGTGTATTGGAAATAGGCCCTGGTATCGGTGTTCTTACAAAAGAAGTTTCGCGCGTTGCCAAGCGTGTTGTAGCAATCGAACTTGACGAGCGTTTAAGAGAAATTTTACCCGAAACTCTAGCCGATTGCGATAATGTAAAGGTCATTTTCGGCGATGTTATGAAGCTTGATTTAAGAGAAATTATCAGCGAAAACTTTGCCGATTGCGACAAGGTGTGTGTCTGCGCCAATCTTCCCTATTATATCACTTCTCCGATTATTATGATGCTTCTCGAAAGCAAATTACCCATTGATAATATAACAGTTATGGTACAAAAAGAGGCCGCTGAGCGCCTGTGCGCAAAGGTTGGAAGCCGTGAAGCAGGTGCGGTTACGGTTGCGGTTGATTACTACTCACAAGCCGAGATACTCTTCTCTGTTGGCAGAGAAAGTTTTATGCCGCCGCCAAATGTCGATTCTGCGGTAATTAAGCTTAATATCCGCGAAAAACCGCCTGTTAATGTAGAAGACGAAAAGAAGTTCTTCTCCCTTGTAAAAGCTTGTTTTGCGCAAAGAAGAAAAACCCTTGTAAACACAGTTTCTAATACAACAAATTATTCCAAAGAGACTCTCAGAACAGCGCTTTCAGAGCTTGGTCTTAGCGAAACAGTAAGAGCCGAACAACTAACAACCGAACAATTAGCAGAACTATCAAATAAACTGTAAGGAGTGGCAAAAGCCACTCCTTTAAATTTTTATAGCATCCGATTTTGCAAAGGAATAAATCACCTTTTCTTTTACCTTTTTGCCGAAGATTTTTTCGCAGGCTTTGGCATAAATAGAAAGCTGTTCGCCATATGCTTTGGCTAATTCTCGTATATCCTCTACCCTGTCGGTCTTGAAATCGAGAATTACAAGCCCGTCGTCTTCTATAAAGCAAACATCAACCGCACCCTGAACAATAATTTTTTCGTCAGAAAAACGATTGTCAAGGCTTTGATCAATTTCGGTGGCGGGAAGTTCGGTCATAAAGCGCATTTCTCTTTTTACAAGCGGAGAATTTTTAATACGAGCGAAAATATTGCTTTCGAAAAATGCCTTTAAACCGTCAATATTTAGAGAATCGCGCTCGTCATCGCTTATAAACTGCCATTCGTAAAGGCGGTCGATTTCTTCTTCAATTCGGTCAAATTTATCGAGATCAAAGAACTCCATAACCTTGTGCATTGCGGTACCTCTACCCGTTGCAGTAATACCGTCCTTGCTCATAAATGACGGAGTGGAAGTGAAAGCGAAATTTTCACTTTCAGCCTTATTAG
>JAZNLE010000019.1:0-6904 GCA_045578885.1 Acutalibacteraceae bacterium
TCGTCGCCTGGGTTTAGGTCGGGGTGGTATTTCTTTGCGGCTTTTCTGTATGCTTTTTTTAATTCGTCTTCGGAAACGGACTTATCCACTCCCAAGACTTCATAATAATCTCTCTTATTATCCGCCAAAATAATTCTCCTAGAGGCAAGGCTTTCGCCTTGCAGTGAATAGTGAAGAGTGAAAAGTGAAGAGAAAATGTGTTTGCGAAGCAAACGTTATATATCGTGCCTACGGCACACCTTTTCTATTCTCTCTTCTCTTTTATCTCTTATCTGACAAATAATTCCGCAGGAATTATTTGTCTTCTACATCAGTAAAATCTGCTTCATAAACATTGGGGTCAGCACCCTGTGCGTCACCTGTGGGAGCACCCTGCGCGCCTTCGGGATTTGCAGCCTTGTAAAGCTTTTCACTTACTGCAAAAATTTCCTTTTGAAGTTCTTCCTGTTTTGCCTTGATAGCTTCGATATCTTCACCCTTTAATGCTTCTTTTAAAGCTTCTTTAGCGGTCTCAATCTTGCCCTTTTCTTCTTCAGTAATCTTGTCACCAAGGTCGGTTAAGGTCTTTTCGGTTGTATAAATCATCTGGTCAGCGCCGTTGCGGATATCAACTGCCTCGCGGCGCTTCTTATCTTCTGCTGCATATTCTTCAGCTTCTTTTACAGCCTTGTCGATATCGTCCTTAGACATGTTGGTATTAGAAGTGATAGTGATATCATTTTCCTTACCGGTGCCCAAGTCCTTAGCAGATACGTGAACAATACCGTTAGCATCGATATCAAAAGTAACTTCAATCTGCGGTACACCGCGAGGAGCAGATGCAATACCGTCAAGATGGAATACCCCGAGAGTCTTATTATCGCGTGCAAATTCGCGTTCACCTTGGAGTACGTGTACTTCAACTGAGGTCTGACCGTCAGCCGCGGTAGAGAAAATCTGGCTCTTCTTAGCTGGGATAGTAGTATTTCTATCAATAATCTTTGTAGAAACACCGCCCATTGTTTCGATACCTAATGAAAGAGGTGTAACGTCAAGGAGAAGAAGTCCCTTAACATCACCACCGAGAACTCCTGCCTGCAAAGAAGCACCCAAAGCTACACATTCGTCGGGGTTGATGCCCTTAAAGGGTTCTTTGCCCATAAATGCCTTAACAGCTTCCTGAACAGCGGGGATTCTTGAAGAACCACCAACCATCAAAACCTTATTGATTTCGCCCTTCTGAAGACCAGAGTCAGCAATAGCCTGACGAACAGGACCCATTGTAGCTTCTACCAAGTCTGCTGTAAGCTCGTTGAACTTAGCACGGGTAAGGGTTGTTTCAAAATGCTTAGGACCTGTGGAGTCAGCAGTAATAAAGGGGAGGTTGATATCAGTTGTGGTCATACCCGAAAGGTCGATTTTAGCCTTTTCAGCCGCTTCCTTAACACGCTGCATAGCCATCTTATCGCCCGAGAGGTCGATGCCCTGTTCAGCCTTGAAAGTTGCTACGATATAGTCCATAACGCGCTTGTCGAAGTCGTCACCGCCGAGTTTGTTATTACCTGCAGTTGCCAAAACTTCCTGAACGCCGTCGCCCATTTCGATAATAGATACGTCGAAGGTACCGCCGCCAAGGTCATAAACCATAACCTTTTGGTCGTCTTCCTTGTCGATACTGTAAGCCAAAGCGGCAGCAGTCGGCTCGTTGATAATTCTCTTAACTTCAAGACCTGCTATCTTACCTGCGTCCTTAGTAGCCTGACGCTGAGCGTCGGTAAAGTATGCAGGAACGGTGATAACAGCCTCGGTAACAGTCTGACCGAGGTAAGCCTCAGCATCAGCCTTTAACTTCTGCAAAATAATAGCAGAAATTTCCTGAGGAGTGTACTTTTTGCCGTCAATTTCAACGGTGTTAGCAGTACCCATGTCACGCTTGATAGAGCTTATTGTTCTGTCGGGGTTGGTGATAGCCTGACGCTTTGCAACCTGACCTACCATTCTTTCCCCTGTTTTTGAGAAAGCAACAACAGAGGGTGTTGTTCTTCCGCCTTCAGCGTTAGCGATTACTACTGGCTCGCCGCCTTCCATAACTGCTACGCAAGAGTTAGTTGTACCTAAGTCAATACCAATAATTTTTCCCATTTTTAAAATCTCCTTAATATAATAAATGTTTTTTAATTAGCAACCTTAACCATAGCGGCACGGATAACCGTATCCCCTATTTTATAGCCCTTTTGCAAAACTTCGGCGATAACATTCTCGCCTAAAGTTTCGTCTTCGATGTGCATTACAGCCTCGTGCATTTCGGGGTTGAAGGCATCTCCAACCTGTGCCACCTCAGTAATACCAAGATTTCCTGCAATACCCTCAAACTGTTTTACTATCATCTCAATACCTTTAATATAGTCGGGTGTGTCTTTTTCTACTGCTGACGCGCGGTCTATATTATCAAGTATCGGCAGAAGCTGTTTAATAAGCCCTGCTTTTGCAAATTCAGCAACCGTCATTTTTTCACGCTCGGTGCGTTTTTTGAAGTTGTCAAATTCTGCCGCAGTTCTAAGCAGCAAATCATTTTTACATTCAAGCTCTGCTTTTAAAGTTTCGATTTCCAAATCCTTTTTATTTTTCTTTTTTTCAGGTTTTACCTTTTCTTCTGTTTCGGGTACTTTTGTATCACTAGCCACGAAATCAATCCTCCATATCCTTTTGCGCGGCGGTCATAACCTTGGTAAGTTTTTCCGCCGTATATTCTATAGTCGGGATAATCTGCTCATACGACAGTCTGTTAGGACCGATAAGAGCAATATACCCTTTATATTTTTCATTTCCGAACCTCGCCGCGATAAGCGTGTCGCTTAAAAACTCGCTAAAGCCTGTGTCTTTACCGAAGACAACGCCGTCGCCCACCCGCTCAAAGAGAGAGATTATCGGGTCACGGCTTTCGACAAGCGAAATTATTCTTCTCGCCGTTTCCTCGTTACCGCAGAAATTGTAAAGACGGGATACGCCGCTGAGGTCGACCGTCATATTTTCAATTTGCATTACTGTTTCGAACACTGCGGTTATAAGAGGCATCAGTCGGAACGAATCAATTCCTAAGGAAGCCACAAGACTTTGCATATAGCCTATGCTCAACTCTTCCAAAGGCTTGCCTTCGATTTTCGTATTAACTATTTCCTTAAAACGCTCTATGAGCTCAGGTGTATATTCTTCGCCAAGTCTTAAAATTCGGTTTCTTGTTCTCGAATCATTAGTGACCACAAGAAGCATTACTGTATTTCGGCTTATATTCATAAGTTCAACCTTTTTAATAACGGTTGTACTCGGTGTTATAAGACAGGCAATAACAGGCAAATGCGTTAAATCCGAAAGTATCTCTCCTGCCTTAGCAGGAATTTTTTCGGGCATTTCGGTTATTGAGTCAAACCGTCCGTCAATAAAGCCCTTATGCTCCGCTGAAATTTCACCTTTGGTCATAAGATTGTTGACATATAACTTTAGTCCATCGCTTGTAGGAATTCGCCCTGCCGAAGTGTGAGGCTGTTCCAAAAGCCCCATACTCACAAGCTCACTCATCTCGTTTCGAAGTGTCGCAGAGGACGGCGCATTCTCGATAAGGCTTGTCAAAATCTTTGAGCCTATCGGCTCGCCTGTTTCGATATAAGCCTTGACAATAGCTTTCAAAACCGCTTGCTTTCTTGGAGTTAACTCTATTTTTGTCACCCCGTTTCGTTTTTAGCACTCTCGAGTATCGAGTGCTAACAGTTACTATTATATGCCAATTTTTTCATTTGTCAATAGTTTTTTGAAAAATTCTTTGACTTTCTCTGACTATTAACAAATTATTCACAAAATTCATTTCACTGGGGAGTCTTTTCAGCTTCCGTAGGTTTTAATCAAAATTAAATAGAAGGAGCAACCCCTCCCCTACGATACACATCAATATAAACCCCAATTTATTCCACAAAATTACCCTTGACTTTTAATGTATTATATTATATATTTGTATTGTTATATAAATATAAAAATATGTCGGTTTTAGTCGACAAAGCATCTTGTGTAGAGTGCTGTTTCAGATTTTATGCCGTAGTTTCCGTCTTGCGCGAGAGAACTATGAAAAACCCTTTGTTCAGGGCATATTACGAGGAAACGGCGGGTATCGAGCAAGATAGACAGACGGGAAATGTGGCTCTATCATTTTCTTACTGTCAAAATTTAATTCTTGTTTCGACACTTATGTGTTGAACAAAGGGGGATGCTTTTTATGCAAAAAGAAAATATTATACAACTTAAAGACATTTCGGTAGCCTTTGACGGTGAAACGGTGCTTGACAACCTCAACCTCGAGATTAAGGACAGAGAGTTTATAACCTTTTTAGGTCCTTCGGGTTGCGGCAAGACCACCACTCTGCGTTTAATTGCGGGATTTTTGGAACCCGACGAGGGCGAAGTTGTCTTCCAAGGTAAAAAAATCAATGGTGTTCCTGCTTACAAGCGACAGGTTAACACCATTTTTCAGCGTTATGCCCTTTTCCCACATTTAAATGTTTATGAAAATGTGGCATTCGGTCTTCGTATTAAGAAGATGCCTGAAAAGGAAATAAAGGATAAAGTTACCGAGATGCTAAAGCTTGTAAACCTTTCAGGCTTTGAAAAGCGCAGTATTGACACACTTTCGGGTGGTCAACAGCAACGTGTGGCAATCGCGCGCGCTATCGCCAATCACCCAAAGGTATTGCTTTTGGACGAACCTTTAGCCGCTCTCGACTTAAAGCTTCGCAAGGATATGCAAAAGGAACTTAAGAAAATTCAACAGCAGCTTGAAATTACCTTCATTTTCGTAACCCACGACCAAGAGGAAGCACTTACTATGTCTGACCGCGTTGTCGTTATGGACGGCGGTAAAATTCAGCAGGTAGGCACGCCGCAGGATATATACAACGAGCCAGAGAACGCCTTCGTTGCAGACTTTATCGGCGAATCAAACATAGTTGATGGTGTTATGCTTAAAGACTATTATGTTGAATTTTCGGGCGCAAAATTCGACTGCCTCGATAAAGGCTTCGCAACTAACGAAGCGGTCGATGTTGTGGTCCGCCCCGAAGATGTTGACATTGTACCTGTCCAAAAAGGAATGCTCACAGGCGTTGTTACCTCGGTTTCATTCCTTGGCGTGCACTATGAAATTATCGTCGATATCGGAGGTTTTAAATGGATGATACAGACCACCGACGAGCATTTTGTCGACGATAAGGTTGGACTATTCATAGAGCCTGATGCTATCCACATTATGAAAAAAAGTGAATACTCAGGCCTTTACGGTGACTATTCTTCCTACAGCGAAGAAATCGACCTCTTAAGCGAGCCTGCGGAGGTGGAAGAGTGAACAAAAAATCCTTCGGAAATAAGCTTATAGCCTGCCCCTATATCGTCTGGGCGGCAATCTTTATTATAGTTCCGCTTGTGATTATGGTTTACTTTGCACTTACCGATGCAAACGGCGTTTTCACCCTTGCCAATCTTGCTTCTCTCGGAAGATATAAAAAAGCCTTTGCAATTTCGATTGTTTATGCCATAATCGCTACTATAATCACCCTACTGCTCGCCTACCCTATGGCGTATTTTATGACCAAGCTTAAAATCAGCAGTCAAAAAATGATTATGATGATTGTAATGCTCCCGATGTGGATGAATTTCCTTATCCGCACATATTCGTGGATTACAATTTTAGCCAACACAGGTATCATAAACACACTTTTAGGCAAATTAGGAATCGGTCCGTTAAAACTTATAAACACCCCAGGTGCTGTAATCTTGGGTATGGTTTATGACTTCATACCCTATATGATTTTGCCGATTTATTCGGTTATGAGCAAAATTGACAACTCCTTGCTCGAAGCCTCTGATGACCTGGGCGCTAACGCTTTTAACAAGTTTAAAAGGGTTATTTTCCCGCTTAGCCGTCCTGGTGTTATTTCGGGTATTACTATGGTTTTTGTACCGAGTGTCAGCACATTCTATATCTCCCAAAAGCTCGGCGGTAACAAGACAATGCTCGTGGGCGATACTATTGAATACTTCTTCAATTTAGGCCCCGATTATTACAATATAGCCTCTGCAATTTCGCTAATACTTATGGTGCTTATAATGATAAGTCTCTTTGTTATGAACAGGTTTTCGGACGATGACGGAGGTGTGGTAATATGAAATTTTTATCCCGCCTTTATATCTCGCTTATCCTCTTTTTCCTTTATGCGCCCGTACTTGTTATGATTGTCTTTTCATTCAACTCTTCTTCGAGCGTATGGGTTTTCGAGGGCTTCTCAACCGAATGGTATTTAGGACTTTTGTCCGACAGCACAATGCTCGGCGCACTTAAACATACCCTTATAATCGCTATGCTGTCATCCCTTATTTCAACCGTCTTAGGCACAGCCGCGGCGGTGGGAATTATGGCTATTCGCAACAAGTTCGCAAACCGACTTATTATGGGCGCCACCAACATCCCGATGATGAACGCTGATATCGTTACAGGTATCTCGCTTATGCTTTTGTTTATCTTTATCGGCAAGCTTGTCGGTCTTTCGGAGTCTTTGGGATTTGTGACGGTGCTTATCGCCCATATAACCTTTAACCTGCCTTATGTAATACTTTCGGTTATGCCGAAGCTAAAGCAGACCGATGCCAACCTACACGAAGCGGCGCTTGACCTCGGCTGCACACCTGTGAAGGCATTTTTCAAGGTTATTCTCCCTTCAATTTCGACAGGTATTATGACAGGTATGATAATGGCTTTCACATTATCGCTTGACGATTTTGTTATAAGCTACTTTACTTGCGGACATTATCAAACCTTGCCGATTATCATTTACAATATGACCAAAAAATCGGTAACACCTGACACTTATGCTTTGTCAACCCTTAT
>JAZNLE010000020.1:0-1646 GCA_045578885.1 Acutalibacteraceae bacterium
ATTCTCACTACCTCCTATATCATTTTCGTCATAAATCTCACCGACGAGCTCTTCGAGAATATCTTCAACTGTGAGAATTCCCACAACCTCGCCGTCAGCATTTTTGACGAAACTCAAATTACGGCGGTGGTTACTCATTTCAGTTAAGACATCGTCTATAGGCATATCCGCGTTTACATAGTAAGGATAGTCGATAATGCTCGCAATAATAACATTATTTTTATTGCGCATATATGCTTTTAAGAATTTTCTTATCTGCAAAATACCCTTGACATTACCCTTACGGTCAGTAACGGGGATACGCGAATGGACAGAGTTTTTAACAATTTTAAGTATTTCAGGAGTCTTAAGCGCTGCCGATATAACCTCGGTTTCCTCCCAAGGTGTCATAATATCGCGCGCGGTCGAGTCAGAGAAATGAAGCGCTGACTTCACAAGCTCGCCCTTTTCTTCGTCAAAACCGTCTTCTTCCGAGATATTTTCGACAATATCGTTAAACTCTTCCTCAGTCATAGTAACCTGATTTTCAGCATGCTTTCTAAAAGGCTTAAACACAAGCGCCGAAAGAGCGGTAAAACCGATTGACAAAGGTTTTAAAAGCTTCATTAAACACAGAAGCGGTGCCGAAGCTACTTCGGCGAATTTTTCGTTACACGAGCGTGCAAAACACTTGGGCAAAATCTCCCCAAAAATAAAAATAACCACAGTCGCAACAATAGTAGCCACCGTAACCCAATACGCACCAAGGTGCACAGTTATGGCAGTTGCAAGTGTTGCACAACCGATATTCACTATGTTATTACCAATAAGTAACACCGACAAAGCCTCGTCAAAGTTGTCAAGAATTTTAAGCACTCTTTCAGCGCTTTTCTGACCTTTAGAAGCCTTGCTCATCATATGAATTCGGTTAACTGAAGCTAAAGAAATTTCGGTTCCTGAAAAGTAACCGCTTAACAATATTAAAATCACGAACAAAATTATACTGCCCGCCGGACCGTCGTCCACAAATATCAACTCCTGAAAATTAAAGTAAATACATATTACAACAAAATTTTCCTTTTGTCAATCGGTTTTTTGTTTGGTATTGCCTTTTTGTAAATATTGGTATATAATATATAATGAATTTTTATGTGCGGAGGAAAAAGAGTGGATATAAACATCGGTGACAAGCTTTTAATGAAGAAAAAACACCCCTGCGGTAACGATATTTTCACCGTTACCAGAATAGGCATGGATTTTCGTCTTCGCTGTGACAGTTGCGGCAGAGAGGTTATGCTTCCGCGACAAAAGGCTGAAAAAGGCCTAAAAAAAATAATCAAGGCAAATGGTGAACAAAATGTTTGATAAATTAGAATCGGTTGTAAACCGCTATGAACAAATAGGGATTGAGCTTACACGCCCCGATGTAGCTTCAAATAATGAAATGTTCCGCAAGCTTATGAAGGAACACTCGGACCTTACCCCTATTGTTGAAAAATACCGCGAATACACCGCGGCAAAGGATGCCGAAAAGGATGCTCTCGAAATTTTAGCAGAGCCAAATCTCGACAAAGATTTTAAAGAACTCGCCGAAGAGGAACTCAAAACCGCAAAGGAAAATATCGAGCTTTTCTCAAACGAGCTTAAAATTCTGCTCTTACCTAAAG
>JAZNLE010000021.1:0-5429 GCA_045578885.1 Acutalibacteraceae bacterium
TGTATTTCTGCGCTTGCTTAGAAAGCGCTATATACTGATTACGAATACAAACTGCAATATATTTCTTTACCCCAACCGAACAATCCAATTTAAAACGGGAAAGTTCAATTGCATAAAGCAGTTCTATTAGAAAAAGCGTCAACTCCGAGCGCGCATCTTCACCACCAAGCCTTGCAGAGTAAAAATTTATCAGCTTTTCAAACTCGGCATAGATAACCCCGAAAACCGACATATCCTGCTTTTTAAACTGTTTTATAAGCGGCACCAATAACGAATTACACATTCTAAGACCATCCTTTCACAAATAGAAAGAAAACGGTCGGCAATTTGTATCCACTTGATTTCAAAATTTTTCCAATTTCCACTTCCAACCATTTTCTGACATTTAGACCATTCTATTGCGTAAGTTTTAAAATTGTCGAAAAATGGAGTAAAAGGACGATTTATAAGAGCGAACCACTTTTTTTGTTATTTTAAGTAAATATTGACAAATTTTAGAAAATATCGTATAATAATAACAAAATTCGTAGAATTAAATAAAAAAAGCCCGTCCCTTAAGACAGACTTCATATTAAAACTGAGGAGTTTTTATATGCGAATTGCAATTTGCGATGCAAATAACTTTTTTACTTCCGATTTAAAACATAAATTGTATATTTATTCCAACAAATTCAAGCTTGATTTTGTGATTGACACTTTTTCAAGTGGCGAAGAGTTATTAAAATCAAACCGCCGATACTCAATAATCTTTATTGAATACTGCCTTTCAGGTATCAACGGGCTTGAAACCGCAAGACTTTTGCGAAACGATAATATCCATTCAAAAATTATATTTATAAGCGAAAATACAGACTGTATATTTCAACTCTTCAGTGTATCCCCTTTTCGCTTTTTAACGAAACCCTTAGAAGAAAAATCGCTTTACAAAACGCTTGACGACTACTTCAGCGAAACCAAAAGCCATTATGCTTTATGGATAAACGACGGTATAAACACCTTTTGCATTCATACCGACGAAATTTTTTATCTTGAAGCCAATAACAAATACTGCTTCATTCATTTAAAAACCAAGACTATTCATTGTAAAAAAACAATGGCACGGGTGTATGCGGCTCTGCCGAAACTTCATTTTCAGAAAATCAACCGCGCATTTATTGTAAACTTGGATGTTATCAATAAATACAACTCCGAAAATGTCAGTCTTAAAAACGGAGAGTCACTGCATATTACCCGTACCTACTATAAAACCTTTAAGCAAAATTACCTTGAATATTCCTTACCACGAATCGTCTGAACCTAACCCCTTAGGTATAGCGTTCTCGAATTACGGTGCATATACACATTAAGCACAAGACCGATGCCGAGATAAAGACACAAAAGCGATGTACCGCCTGCCGAGAAAAACGGCAAGGTAATACCGATAACAGGGGTTACAGAGGTACACATACCGATATTTATAACCGTCTGTGCCAAAAGCATCGCAAAAATTCCGACGCAAATATATTTACCCTCGTCCTTGGTGCAAATACGCGCGGTTCTTAAACATCTTAAAACTATTGCGATAAGTAATATCAAAACCACAAGACAGCCCAAAAAGCCTAACTCTTCGCCAATTGTAACGAAAATAAAGTCATTATGTCCCTCAGGCACGCCTGCTTTACCCATCTGGGTAAGGGTTCCGTTCATATAACCTTGTCCCGTAAAACCGCCGTTTGCAAGCGCAAGCCTTCCGCGGTACTGCTGCCAGCCGACACCCTGAATATCCGCATCGATATCAAACATATTGACAATTCTCTTGCGGTGGTCGTCATTTAGTATAAAGAAATATGCAATCGGCGATGCCACAAGTGCCGCCGAGAATGCCGCCACAAAATACTTCCACGAGACGCCTGCCGCCATAAGCATAAAGAGTACCATAACAGCAAACACAAGCGCCGTTCCCGCATCACCCTGAATGAAGATAAGCAATACAGGAAACGCACCGTGAGCGCATACAGGTAACAAGTATTTAAGCTTATTGATATCTTTCTTAACGCGAGCGAGATGTGTGCTAAAGGTCACAACAAAGCAGACCTTCATAAGCTCGGACGGTTGGAAAGTGGTAAAACCGAGGTTAAGCCACGCCTTATCGTCGGTGCCCTCAGGCGCAAAACCGATAAAAAATGTGAGAATTACGGGGATAAGTCCCACCGCTGCCGCCAAGTACCAATACTTTGAAAAAAACTCTAAATCAATGGTCGATATGACGCAAGCCGCCGTAATACCCGCAAACATACAAAAAGTATGTACGATAAAAGGGCGGTAACTCTCCATATAGTTAGTAGCTGATAAAACCGCCATACAGCCATAGGCAGAAGCAAAAAAACAAAGCAAAAGCAAAACCTTATCAGATTCGCGTACAAAGTCTGCTATTCTTGCCCATAAACCTCTCATTTTTCTGCCTCCTTTACAATAACTTACTTAATTATACTTTATTTTGAAAAAATATTCAAGTAACTCTTTATAATTGTAAAAATTTGTGTTACAATAGACACAGTTAAATTTACGAAAGGTCAGTTTATGGAACATTTTATATCAAAAAGTCCCGAGGACACCGAGAACATCGGTAAAGCCTTGGGTGAAAAAATAGAGGGCGGTGTTGTAATAGCCTTTAAAGGCGGTCTTGGAATGGGGAAAACCTGTTTTACAAGAGGTCTGGCACGCGGTCTCGATTCTACCGACACCGTCACCTCCCCCACCTTTGCGCTTATAAATGAATATCTTTCGGGCAGACTTCCGCTTTATCACTTCGATATGTACCGCATTTCAGGTTGGGAAGACCTTTACTCGACAAGCTTTTTTGACTACATAGCCGAGGGCGGAGTTTTGGCTTGCGAGTGGAGTGAAAACATTGAAAACGCTCTGCCCAAGAATACAATATTCGTCGAATTTGAACGAATTGACGACTTGACACGCGAAATTACCATAAGACAAGCAGGTGAATAATATGAAAATTTTGAATTTGGAATGCTCGGCAACACCTGCCTCGGTAGCGATTATCGAAGACAGCAAGGTTTTAGCTTCAAGCTTTGTGAATGTACGGCTCACCCATTCGCAGACACTGATTCCTATGGTCGAAAATGCGCTCACCGCCGCAAAGCTTAAAATCAGCGATATTGACGGCTTTGCGATAAGCAACGGCCCAGGCTCGTTTACAGGAGTGAGAATCGGTATCAGCGCTGTAAAGGGTCTCGCCGCTCCCAAGAATTTGCCCTGTGTCGCAGTTTCGACACTTCGCGCTATGGCAGAAAATTATTCTGATACCGACTGTATTGTCTGCGCTGTAATGGACGCGCGCTGTAATCAGGTATATAACGCGATTTTTGAAATCAAAAACGGCAACATCAAAAGACTGTGCGAAGACAGAGCGCTTTTGTGCGACGAATTGGCAGAAGAAATCAAAAAAATCTCGCAAAACACCGACAAATGTGTTATAATAGTCGGCGATGGGTCTGATATCTTCTATCCGTTCGTAGAAGCACTCGAAAATGTTCGCATTTCGTCGCCTATGAGGCGTTTTCAGAACGCAGTAGGCGTGGGACTTGCCGCAGAGGAAAGCTTTCGCAAAGGCGAAACAATAACGGCACAGCAGCTACTCCCCTTTTATTTAAGATTACCCCAAGCAGAAAGAGAATTAAAAGCAAAGGAAGAGAAAAAATGAAAATTGCATTAGGTTGTGACCACGGCGGTTTTGAACACAAAAACGCTATCGGCGAATTTTTAAAGGAAAACGGATTCGAGGTTGTCGATTTCGGCATTTACGAACAGGTATCGGTTGACTATCCCGATATCGCGTCACCACTTTGCGAAAGCATTTTAAAGGGCGAAACCGAGCGCGGTATTTTGGTATGCGGTACAGGTATTGGAATGTCTATTGCCGCTAATAAATACAAAGGTATTCGCGCCGCCGCTTGCAGTGAACATTTTTCGGCAAAATATACCCGTCTTCACAACAACTCGAATGTTTTGTGCTTAGGCGGCAGGGTTATCGGCGTAGGTACAGCGGTTGAGCTTGCCGACATCTTCGTAAACACCGAATTTGAGGGCGGCAGACATCAAAAGAGAATTGATAAAATAACAGCCATTGAAAATAAATAATAAAAAAGGCTCCCTTGTGTAAAGGGAGCTGTCATTTTATCAATAATGACTGAGGTAGTTTGCGACGAAACTCCTTCCGTCACGCTTACGCGCGCCACCTTCCTCTAAGAGGAAGGCTTTTTTTATTTAATTTAAACTTTTAATTCCGAATTACGCATTCCGAATTCCGAATTATAAAAACAACTCCAACACAAACACCACCGCACAGCAGCTTACTGCTACGCCAAAAAGGCTTACATTAAAGTAGGCTAAAAATATTCCGACAACAAGCGCCGCTATTCCCGACCATATACTGTTCGTCGCTTCCACGATTGCGGGAAAGGTCATAACAGCGAGTGTCACATAAGGCACATAATAAAGAAACGAGCGAAGCGTTACATTAGTAATTCTTTTGCGGATAAGCGTCAGCGGTAAAACCCTTATTAAAAAGGTTACAAGAAACATTATTCCGATATATATGTAAACATTATTCATTGTCTTCTTCCTCCTTTACGGGAAAAAGAATTGCCGCCGCGAGAGCTATTATAACCGTCAGGATAATAACGCGAATACCCGAAGAAAGCGCCGCCAAAAACGGCAGTTTGGCAAAAGCAAAGCTTAAACACATAGAAACAACAACTATCCCTGCGATAATTCTATTTTTCCTTGCAGGCGGTACTATAATCGCCAAAAACATACCGTAAAGCCCAACACTTAAAGCGCTGACAAGGCTAGGCGGCAGAATATTACCCACAACAACGCCAAGAGCCGCGCCGCCAGCCCAACAAGGAATAGACACTGTCATAGCACCGTAAGTGTACCAAGGGTTGAGCATGCCCTTTACCGCTGAGGATATACCGAAAATTTCGTCGGTAACATCAAAGCCGATTATAACGCGGTGCAAAAGCGGTGTTTCGGACGCGAGCTTTTGACTCAAAGCACAGGACATAAGAAAATATCTGATATTGACAATAAAAATCGTAAGCGCCATATCAATATAAGGCGCGCCCTCTTCAATTATTTTAAAACCTGCATAACCGCCTGCCGAGGCGTTTGTAAGTGCGGTTGCCAGAAAGGTCTGTAAAGCGGTAAGCCCTGCATTTTTAGCGACTATACCCAATGTAAACGCCACTGCAAAATAGCCGAGCGCTATCGGTACGCCGTCACGCAGTCCCCTTTTATACCAGAGTTTATTTTCCAAAATTATCACCAAGCACCATTTTACGCCTTTTGAACCTTTAAGTCAATATTTTTCACCGATTCACCTCAAAAACATAGTATATATTGAGTTGTAACACGACTTAAAAATTTTT
>JAZNLE010000022.1:0-5395 GCA_045578885.1 Acutalibacteraceae bacterium
CGCCCTTTTCGGTCAACGCTGTTTTGCAAGCGGTGACATTAAAAACACCTACGGCACAGGCTGTTTCTTGCTTATGAATACAGGAAGCGCCAAGTCGGAGGCCAAGCGGTCTTAGGGAAGACAACATATTAGGACAACTCCTTGGCTCACAGAACGACATGGCTACGATCCGACTTCGCCCTTTTCGGTCAACGCTGTTTTGCAAGCGGTGACATTAAAAACACCTACGGCACAGGCTGTTTCTTGCTTATGAATACAGGAAGCGCCGCATACAAAAGCAAGAACGGACTGCTTACCACCATTGCCGCATCATTTGGCGGTGAAATAACTTACGCCCTTGAGGGCAGTGTCTTTGTAGGCGGCGCTGTTATCCAGTGGCTACGCGACGAGCTTTGCCTTATCAAAACCTCTGCCGAAAGCGAAAAATACGCTAAAAAGGCAAAAGATAACGGCGGAGTTTATATCGTTCCTGCGTTCGCAGGGCTTGGCGCACCCTATTGGGATATGTATGCTAAAGGCACTATCTGCGGACTCACCCGCGGAAGCAACAAAACCCACATTGTCCGCGCAGCGCTTGAAGCAATCGCTTACCAGACAAACGACCTTATAACCGCCCTTAAAGCCGATACCGATATCGAGATAAATTCTCTTTTGGCAGACGGCGGAGCGGCTCAAAACAAATTTTTAATGCAATTTCAGGCTGATATTTCCGAAACGCAGGTTATCTGCCCCGATTCGAGCGAAGCCACCGCTTTGGGCGCGGCTTTCTTAGCAGGGCTTGCAGTAGGCCTCTGGAAAAATACAGACGAAATTTCCAAAATAAATCTTTCAAAAACCGCATTTTCGCCCATTATTGAAGACAGCGAAAGACAAAATCTATTAAACGGCTGGAAAAAAGCGGTAGGCGCTTCTAAAATCTTTGTTGGAGAGTAGTTTTATGGAATATGAAATCAAAGCATTATCCATTCCAAGCACAGACAACATTCACACCCTCGAGGGTAAAATTTTTATCCCCAAGGGCGAAATAAAAGGTCTTTTCCACCTTGTTCACGGTATGACCGAGTATATCGACCGCTATGACCACCTTTTTGCCTTTTTAGCAGAAAACGGTTATGTGGCTTTCGGGTTTGATAACTTAGGCCACGGCAAAACCGCACGTGACGATAGTGAACTCGGCTACATTGCCCACAAGGACGGCTGGAAATATCTTGTAAATGATTGCATTGCTTTCGGCGAAGCAGTCAGCAAAATGTATCCTATGCTTCCGCTTTATTTAATGGGACATTCGATGGGCTCTTTTATTACACGACTTGCTGTCGAATTAAGCCCCAAAATGTACGCAAAATACATTATGTGCGGAACCTCGGGACCTAATCCCCTTACCAAAATAGGTTTATTATTTGCCAAATTCAAAAAGTTTATAAACGGCGAGAAGTACATCTCAAAAACTGTTTATAATCTTGCATTCGGCAGTTACAACAAAAAATTCGAGGGTATAACCCAATTCGACTGGCTCACAAAAGACCGCGAGGTTGTCAAAAAATACTCAAAAGACAAATTCTGCACCTTTAAATTCACCCTGTCGGCTATGATAGACCTTATGTATTTGCTTTCAAACTGCAACCGCAAAGAGTGGTTCGAAAACTTAAGCCGTGACCTGCCGATTTTCATAATTTCAGGCGAAGATGACCCTGTAGGTAATTACGGCAAGGGTGTCACCGAAGTTTACAACCGCCTAAAAGCGCAAAACGTAAATGTAAGTCTTAAGCTATATAAAAACTGCCGTCATGAAATTCATAACGACAGTTGTAAAGACGAAACATTCAGCGATATTTTAAACTTTATTTCTTAAAACAATTCGGTTGACATATAACGGCTTGCAGTATCGGGGAAAATCACCGCGATATTCTTATCCTTATTCTCGGGCAGTTTTGCAAGACTTACCGCCGCAGAGAGTGCCGCTCCCGAAGATATACCAACCGATAACGCCTCGGTTTTAGAGACCTTTCTCGCAAAATCGAAGGCATCATTGTCACTAACAGTAATAATAGAGTCGTAGATACCTCGATCAAGGTTTTCGGGCACGAAGTTTGCGCCGATTCCTTGAATTTTGTGCGGTCCGCTTGTGCCCTCGGACAAAACGGGACTGCTTAGGGGTTCTACGGCTATAACTTTAATATCGGGGTTTTTCTCCTTAAGGAATTTACCCGCTCCACTAATAGTACCGCCCGAACCGACACCGCAGACGAGAATATCAACCTTTCCCCCAAGATCGCGCCAGATTTCAGGCCCTGTGGTTTCATAATGGATTTTAGGGTTCGCGGGGTTATAGAACTGCCCTGCGATAATGCTTCCCTTTATTTCCTTTTGCAGTTCTTCTGCCTTTTCAACAGCACCGCTCATACCCTTTTTCCCGTCAGTAAGCACAACTTCTGCACCGAAAGAAGCAATCAGTTTTCTGCGCTCAATCGACATTGTATCGGGCATAACTATTATCGAGCGGTAGCCTTTAGCAGTACAGACCGCCGCAAGACCTATTCCCGTATTACCCGAGGTTGCTTCGATAACAGTACCGCCCTCTTTCAGAATTCCTTTTTCTTCGGCATCGGCAATCATAGAAAGTGCCACGCGGTCTTTAACGCTTCCCGCGGGGTTGAAAAACTCAAGTTTTGCAAAGATATTCGCCAAAAGCGAACACTCTTTTTTCATATTACAAAGCTCCATTAAGGGAGTATTACCAATCAAATCGGTAAAAGATTTAAAAACCTTTGACATAAAAACACCTCAAATATTATTTTAACATTCATTTGTATTTTGTCAACTAAAGGAGATAAAAATGTTTGACGAACTGACAAAAGTAGATATCCAAAAATTAAAGGACGAACTCGAATACCGCATAGGAACAGTAAGACCAAAGATACTTGAAGAAGTAAAATTCACCCGAAGCTTCGGCGACCTTTCGGAAAATGCGGAATACCACGCCGCAAAGCGCGAGCGCGGTAAGAACGAAAGCCGTATACGCTATATCAGAAATATGCTCAAAACCGCTATTATTATCGAAGACAAAAGTGAAAGTGACGAGGTCGGTCTTTTTGATACTGTGACCTATTATGTCGAGGAAGACGACTGCGAAGAAAGTGTCAGAATCGTTACCACACTTCGTCAAAACTCAATGCAGGGTCTTATTAGCAAGGAGTCACCCCTCGGTAGCGCTATTATGGGCAAAAAGGTCGGCGAGCGGATATTTATTAAGGTTAGTGACGATTACGGTTATTACATCGTTATCCGCAAAATCGAAAAAGGCACCGACGACGCCTCGCTTGAAATTCGAAAATTTTAATTAAATAAATTTCGCAGTTTTTCATAAATTTCGACCGCTTTGAACTTTACTATATACCTTTCGCTGTTCTCTGCCACTTCGGCAGAACTGTCGCTCACACTGTCGCGCAAGTTTCCGTCCGACGCGGCAGGAATACAGACCGCGGGAAAGACCACACACCACCAGTTTTTGCCCTCGGCTTTGCCAAGTCTTATAATAAGTGAACGGTAATTACCTGCAGGCAAAGAAAAGGTGTCATAATGCCTTGTTTCAAAAAAACACTCCCCCAAAGAAACCTCTGCTTTATAATTAAAACCGTTTTCTTTTATAACATTATCGGCAATCTTTTCAAAATTTTGAAGGTTTTCTTTTGCTTTACTTTCGGCGGTTGCAAGGTCGGTAACGCCCACAAAGGTCTCGCCTGTCTGTGCTAAAATCTCGTCGCGGATTTTAAGCTTTAATTCCTGATCGGCGACTGAGTCGGAATTGGCTATGATATGTAGCCTTAAAACATTTTGGCGCAAGTCTTCACACAAAGCGCTGAACTGTGTCATAGACAAAAGTATCGCGCAGATAAGACCAAACAAAATTGATAATTTTATTCTTTTTTTCATAAAAATACTCCTGACAAAAAATTCTAAAAAGAATATTGACAGGAGTTTTTGTTTTTATTCAAATATTATAGCGCGACTTTGCGGTGTTACGAGCCAAGCATCGATATTTTGTTTTTCGAGTGCTATTTTCGCTCGGTCTGCTTTGTCGGCATCTTCAAACACCGCAAACCATGTAGGACCGCTCCCCGAAAGCGAAACCGCAAGCGGTGATAAAGACAGTAAAGCCTTTTTAACAAAACTGTCTTCCCACACCGCTTCAAACGAGTTTGCAATATGCTTCGAAAGTTCTTTCAAATCGTCACTCTCTACCGCATTTATAACCAAATTTGTATCGCAAAAAACAGGTTTCTCGCTATCAACAATGCGGTACATTTCAGCAGTAGATGGTTTTTGCTCGGCTTTAGCAAGCAAAATATATCCGCTATTTAGTGGCTTTACCTCGGTCAGTTTCTCGCCGATACCCTCGGCGCGCATACAACCGCCATTTATAAAAAACGGCACGTCCGCGCCCAATCTGAGCGCCGTTTCGCGCAATTTTTCTTGCGGTATATCTGCGCCGTAGAGTTTATTAAGTCCCATAAGCACTGCCGCGGCGTCAGCACTTCCGCCGCCGAGCCCTGCCACAGCAGGAATATTTTTCTTTATATCTATCCTCGCGCCGCCCTCGATTTTATAATCCTCAAAAAAGAACTTTGCCGCGCGAAAAGCGATATTTTGTTCCTGCGGTATATCGTATTTATCGCAAAAAACCTCGATTTTGTCGCTCTTTTCAATTTCCAACTCATCAAAAAGACCTACCGACTGCATTACAGTATCAATTAAATGATATCCGTCTTCGCGCTTTGAGAGAATCGCGAGAGATAAATTTATTTTAGCGTTCGCCTTGATTTTCACAATTAACACCCCGAAATCAGTTATTTACCTTGTAGTGATAACCGTAAGTTTCTTCGGTAAGGGCTTCAAACTTGTAGCCTTGCTTTTTAAGACCGTCAAGAATATCGGGAAGCGCCTTAACCGTTGTGCCTTTTGCGGCGGTATCGTGCATCAAAACACATATTGAATTTTTATTCTTCGCCTGATTTAAAACATTTTTGGTAATACGAGAAGCAGGAACATTGTTGCCCGAAGCATCCCCCGAATCGACATTCCAGTCAAAATAAGCGTAGCCTTTAATATGAACCTGTGTTGTAAGGTCAGTCATAACACCCTCGCGGTATTTTTTACTTACAGTATTATTACTACCTCCCGGGAAACGCAAAAGCTTGGTTTTATAGCCGATTTTATCCTCAATTTTTTTAGACAGCTTGTTTATATCCTTAAAGAATGCGCTTGTGCTCTTATAAATCTTGGAGTAATCGTGGGTATTTGAATGAAGGCCTATTGCGTGGCCTGCCTTTTCGATTTTAGGCAGATACTCAAGCTTTGAGTTTGTGCCAATCACAAAAAAGGTTGCCTTTGCATC
>JAZNLE010000023.1:0-1584 GCA_045578885.1 Acutalibacteraceae bacterium
CACTAAGTAAAACAAGAAAATCCATAAGCAAGCTTACATCAATTCAGCGTTTTACTCCGTTCGACTTGCATGTGTTAGGCACGCCGCCAGCGTTCGTCCTGAGCCAGGATCAAACTCTCTAAAATATCTATTCTTAACACCTTCCGATGTTAAAATCTTTTTAGATAAGCTCTAAGCTCATTTAACCGAACAATGCTGACGCATTATTCTGTCCTTCAATACTTTTAAAGTACTTGACTTTTCTCTCGATTTCTCTTAAGAATTGTCGGGTCCTTATTATTGTCGTTGTTTAATTTTCAAGGTCCGTTTTGCACCCCGCTTTTTAGGGCGCTCGATTATATTACCACAAACAATCCCCTTTGTCAACACTTTTTTTGAACTTTTTTAAAAAAATTTTTAAAGTTTTTTCGAGCCACAATATCTTGGGGTTTATTATATCTGCCGACCACATTTCAACATATAAAATAAGGGAGCGAAACCGCCCCCTTATATATAATATGTATATCTGTAGGTAAGATTTAACCTAAAATTACTATACCCGCAATTACAAGTGCGATAACAGCATAATGCTTCCATGACATTTTTTCTTTGAGGAAAATTCTGCTCCAGAGAACCGAGATAGCGCAGTAAGCCGAGATGATTACCATGCCTGCAGAAAAATCACTGAACATAACTGCCATATAGAACACCTGCCCGACCGTTTCACAAAGACCGCCCCAGAACAAATGCTTATTGCCCTTGAAGATAACATCTTTCTTAACAAATTTGAGCCAGATAAACGCAAATACGGCAAGAACAAAAAATGTTAACTCAAAAGCAGAATTTGCGGCATAATCGGTGATATCAGAATTAGCGAAAATGTACTCATCGCCAACTGTACCCAAAGCATCTATTATAAGGTAGGATATCGGAAGCAAAAAGGCGAGAATGCTTTTCGCGTATTTACGGTTTGCTCTCTCCTGTCTTGCTTTTCGTACCTCTTCGTCTTCTCTCTGCTCAACAAAGCCCAAAGCCACAATACCGACAGTTATCATCACAATACCTATAATAGTTGTTGCGGTGATATCCTCTGTCGAAAAGATGCCGAACACTAAGCACAAAAGGAACGCCAATGCTCCTGAAGAATTACAAATCGGGGAAGAAATCGAAAGTTCTATGTAGCGAAGTCCGATATAACCCATAACCATCGCCAATATGTAAAGAGCCGCTACGGGCAAATACCTTACAAAATCAAACAGTTTGAAATCGGTATAAAACAGACTGGCAACAATTTTATGAACTCCGTCAACACCCACTGTGTTATCGATTATCGCGCCGCCGATAAGGGTAATAAAGAAATGTATGCCCATTATAAGACCGACAGCAAAAACGACCTTCCAATGACTGTTCTTGTCACGCTCTCTTGTTCCCATTTTTGAAAAAAGGTCAGAACCGCTCCAACAAAGTAATGCTAAAATTGAAAATATATAATACATAAACTTCTCCTTATATAAATATTGAATTTCTTATGCTTCAATATTTATATGGAGGAGGTCTGCGCCGAAAATGTCGGCTTGGAATGATTTTTTTAAGTCTTTTTGTCAT
>JAZNLE010000024.1:0-2678 GCA_045578885.1 Acutalibacteraceae bacterium
AGAGGGTGAAAAAATGGAAAAATTTAAGAATGTTACAAGTAAAGATAATTCACTTATCAAACTTGTTTGCGCTTTGCAAGGCTCGTCTAAAGCCCGTAAAGAGTACAATTTATTTGTGCTCGAGGGACTTAGAATTTGTGACGATGCGTGTACTTGCGAAATCGGGTTTGATAAGTTAATTATCAGTGAAACTGCCAACTGTAAGTATAAATCTGCGGTGGAGAAATTCACAGAAAACGCTAAGGAAACCTATTTAATTCCCGACAGTCTTTTCAAAAAAATCAGCGATACTTCTTCGCCTCAGGGGATAATCGCATTAGCGCAAATGCCCCGAAAAGACGGCGCGATTAACCCTCGCGGAAGATATGTCGCGCTCGAAAATCTTAACGACCCGTCAAATCTCGGTGCGGTGAGCCGTACTGCCGAGGCGCTCGGTGTAAGCGGTATTATCCTGTCGTCCGATAGTTGCGACCCCTATTCACCCAAAAGTCTTCGCGCTTCAATGGGAACGCTTCTTAGAATGCCTGTAATTATTCTTGATGATTTCTGTGAAGGTATCAAGGAAAGCGGACTAAAATCCTTCGCTTGCGTTGTCGATAAGTGCGCCAAATCTATTACCGATATAGAATTCACCGAGGGCTCGGTTGTTATTATTGGTAACGAGGCAAACGGACTTACAGATAGCGCAAAAGCTATTGCGAACGAGCAAATCACTATCAGAATGTGCGGTAAGGCAGAGTCGCTTAACGCGGCAACTGCGGCGGCAATTTCTATTTGGGAAATGATGAAATGAAATATTATATCTGGCTACAATTGTGTGTAGGCGCGGGTAGTAAATCGGTTTCAAAAATGCGTGAGAAATCGTTCACTCCGCGTGATATTTATGAGACCGATTATGAAAAATTAAAGCAGTTTAAAATCTTTTCTAAAGGCGAGCTTGAAAGAATTGATAAAGCAAAACTTTACGAAGCAGAAAAGATTATAGAATACTGTAAGCGCGAGAATATAAGAATTATAACTTTTGTTGACGCGGCTTTTCCGAGCGTTTTAAAGGAAATATACAATCCGCCTATGGTATTGTATGTAAAGGGCAGTTTCCCCGATTTTGATAACACGCCTGTTATATCCATTGTCGGTCCGCGTAATGTTTCGGAGTTCGGCAAAAAGGCGGCATATTCCTTGGGTTACCGCCTTGCAAAAGCAGGGTTCACGGTTGTGAGCGGTGGAGCTATCGGTAGTGATACTTATGCTCATATCGGCGCTTTAAAGGCTGACGGCAAGACCGTTCTTATAATGGCTTGCGGATTTAATGTCAACTATTTAGAGGAGAATAGCGCGCTTCGTTCACACATTGAAAAATGCGGATGTCTTATAAGTGAATATCCGCCCGATACCCCTGTCACAAAATACACATTCCCTGTTAGAAACCGCTTAATTTCTGCATTGTCTTTAGGAACGGTGGTAGTGGAAGCAGGTACGCGAAGCGGTGCGCTTATTACCGCTAATCACGCGCTGGAACAAGGAAGGGATGTTTTTGTAATCCCCGGCTCACCCGAAGCTAAAGAATATAAGGGCTCTAACGCGCTTTTGCGTGACGGCGCGAAGCCGCTCTTGGATGCGAGTGATATTTTCGGCGAATATATTCCCCTCTTTCCCGATAAAATCGATATTGAAAAGGCTTACAAAAAAGAGCCTAAAGCGTCAATGCCGCAAAAAAATAAAAAAATATTGAATGAAACTCTTTCAAATGAAGCAAAAATAGTATATAATTGTTTAGATACACAAAAATTTTATCCTGACGAGCTACAGACAGGTCTTGATTCGGGTAAATTGCTCTCAGCTTTAACCGAGCTTGAGATGGAATTTATCATAAGAGCTTTGCCCGGCGGTCAGTACGAGATATGTAAATAACGGAGGTAATTTATGTCAAAGCTTTTAATCGTGGAATCACCGACTAAAGTAAAAAGCATAAAGAAGTATTTAGGTGCGGATTATGAAGTTATGGCTTCAATGGGGCATATCCGTGATTTGCCCAAATCGAAGCTTGGCGTTGATATTGATAATAATTTTGCGCCACAGTATATAAATATGGCTGATAAAAAAGATTTGATAAAATCTCTCAAAAATGCGGCTGCAAACTGTGACGAAGTTTATCTCGCGACTGACCCTGATAGAGAGGGTGAGGCAATTTCGTGGCACCTGGCACAAATATTGGCGCTTGATATGAATAAGGCTAATCGCGTGACCTTTAA
This sequence comes from Acutalibacteraceae bacterium, assembly GCA_045578885.1. Taxonomy (GTDB): domain Bacteria; phylum Bacillota; class Clostridia; order Oscillospirales; family Acutalibacteraceae; genus UBA737. The sequence continues at coordinate 2,253 of JAZNLE010000024.1, forward strand.
CGAAATCACCAAATCGGGTATTACTGCGGGTGTTAAGTCTCCAAGACAGCTTGATATGGATTTGGTTAACGCGCAACAGGCACGCCGCGTGCTTGACAGAATAGTGGGTTATAAGTTAAGTCCGCTTTTGTGGAAAAAGGTTAAGAGCGGTTTGTCTGCAGGACGTGTTCAGACAGTAGCGCTTCGCCTTATAGTTGAGCGTGAACGCGAAATTGAAAAATTCCTGTCGACTGAATATTGGACAGTTGAAGCTAAACTCGCTTCAGGCAGAAAGACATTTGTTGCAAAGCTTTATGGTGATAAAAATGGCAAAATTGACCTTATTCCCGACGAAAACTCTGCAAATGAGATTTTAGCAAATCTTGAGGGTGCAGAATATAAGGTTTCTGATATAAAGAAGGGTGTTCGCAATAAGCAACCCGCACC
>JAZNLE010000025.1:0-1850 GCA_045578885.1 Acutalibacteraceae bacterium
GAAATACTGTTGTGGAGTAATAACACAGCGGTTAAATTTGCGGCCCAAAATATCAGCCGTTTCGCGTGCAAGTCCCGATTCGTCAAGTCGGCTGTCGTCATAGCCGCAGCTATTAGCTGTGGACGCATCGGACACCGCTAAAACATAAGACGAATCAACGCCGCCCGAAAGGAATGACTCAACGTATTCGTCGCTTGATTTAACTTCGGTCATAATTTGTTCGAGGGTGTTGTGAATATCGTCTGCCCACTCGTCAAGTGTTTTTGAATTGTCGGGTTCAAAGGTAGGGCGGAAATAGCGGGTGATTTTAATTTCACCGTTTTTAAAGGTCATAAAACGCCCCGGCAACAACTTTTTAACACCCTCAAAAAAGGTTTCCTCACCTGTGGTGTAGGTCATAGTGAGATATATCTGAAGCATTTTTTGATTAAGCTTTTTTATAAAACCGTCCCCGTCCATAATTTCACGTATGGTGGTGCCGTAAAGCAGCTCGCCGCTATCGGTTACGTAGTAATAAAATGGCTTGGTGCCAAACTGGTCACGCAGGCAAAACAGGGTATCGGTACCGGTGTCGTAAAGTGCAAAGCTAAACATACCGTAGATGTGATTTGCCATATCGCCGCCCCATTTTTTGTATGCGGCTATAATTATAGCTTCCTCGCGCTCCGCACGGGAAAGAGAATTATCAATATCAAGCTCTTTACAAAGCAATTTCCAGTTGCGGATATGACCGCAATATGTTTTAATTTCTATCATTTAGTTAGACTCCCATCGGTCTAAGTTTTAATAAAAACATTTTATCATATTTTTTGACATAATTCAACAATATATCGAGTCCAATTTTAGTATTGACAAAAATAATTTTTATTTTCAGTCTAATAGCTTTCAATTATTTTATAATCACCGCTTTTTAGTATATTAACTAAATCAATAGAAGAATTGATTTTTTTGTGTGTTTCTATACCGCCCTTAGCAAGCTTTGAAATCTCGTGAAAATCCGAACCGGAAGTAATCGCTTTTTTGTAATGACTTGCAAACATTTTTGCCATTTCGTTACGGAATTTTTCGGTACAGCCGTTATATCCTTCTATGCCGAAAATATTATTTGAAGAACATACAGTCATACCATTTCTAAAGGGATGTGCCTGCACAATTATGGCATTTTGGGGTAGTACGGCTGATAGTTCTTCAATGTTTTGCAGTTTGTTTAAAAGGGGTAGGCTATAAAAATCCTGCTCTTCAAGACCGTAGATAAGATAATCATTTATATTACCTTCAAAGCGCACCTCCGCGCCACAGAGAACAGTAAAGCCTATTTTTTCAGCCTCGTTTCGTGCAGAATAATATCCGCGCAGATATCGGTCAATAATTTTTTCTTTATCATTTGTACCGATTTCATCCTTGAACCAATCGAGCATCCTGCTTTCATAATGGTCGGTAATAACAAGTCCGTCATAACCTGTGTCTTTATAACGCCTTACAATTTCCGCTCCGCCGACCCACGCGTATTTATCACATTCAGCCGTATGAATGTGCAAGTCATATTTAAACATAATTAAAATTCCCTTTCGCATTAAAGCAAAGAATTTGATTATACATGCTTTGGTGTATTATAGCATAAAATCGGTGAAGAGACAAGGTATTAGTGATATCCGTGATTCGCACAGGGTGATATTATATTAGCTTCTTAACTGTCCAAAGGGCAATATCACTCGGCGTTAGCCGAATATCACTGCGAAGCAATATAACTCGCCGAAAGGCGAATATAACTGAAAAAGACGATTGCTTTCGCAATCGTCTTTTTCTGGAAGTCGGAGGCCAAGCGGTCTTAGGAAGACAACATATTAGGA
>JAZNLE010000026.1:0-11072 GCA_045578885.1 Acutalibacteraceae bacterium
ACGGACGAGTATATCCGCATTCAAAATCGCAATCTGTATCAGTAGCGTCGGTGAATTTATGATCAACCTTCTCACCTTCAGTTTCACCACAACGATTACATGTTGCGGGCACCTGACAAGTTGCTTCTGCCATGTCGTGACCTAATGCTTCGCCTTCAGTCTCGCCGCAACCCTTACAGGTCTTAGGTGTTGTGCAGTCTGCCTCTTCCCAATCGTGATCGAGAACTGCGCAATTGGTTTTGCCACATATGCTACAAATGTTAGTTTCTTTGTCAAATTTATGATCGAGTACTTCGCCTTCGGTAGCGCCGCAGGTTTCACAAGTCTTAGGTGTTGTGCAGTCTGCATCTTTCCATGCGTGACCGTTTGCTTCGCCGTCGGTTTCACCGCATACCTCACAGGTCTTAGGTGTTGTACAGTCTGCTTCTTCCCAATCATGACCGTTTGCTTCGCCGTCGGTCTCACCGCAAACCTTACAAGTCTTAGGTGTTGTGCAGTCTGCTTCTTCCCAATCGTGACCGAGTGCCGAATCCTCTGCTGTTCTTGTATAGGTTTTATCGCAACGATCACAAGTTGATGTTTCTGTACCGTTTTCAATACAAGTCGCATTTTCGTCCGACTCATAAACGGTAAATGAGTGACCGAGAGCAGAGCTATCCGCTTTTCTTGTAACTTCTTTATCGCAACGGTCACAAACCGCCGTTTCAGTACCGTCTTCAGTACAGGTGGCGTCATTATTGCTATAATAATCAGCATAGTTATGCCCTAAAGCACTGCCGACAGTTTCAGAACAAGCACTACAAGTTTGCGGCTCGTCACAAGTTGCATCTAAGAATTTATGGCCAATAGCATTGCCAAGTGTGACAGAACAAACAGAACAAGTTATCGGTTCAGTACAAGTAGCAGGCTCATAATTATGTGTTATTAAGCGTGTATTGTCACAAACATTACAACTTGTGTCACAGTTGTTATCGTATGTATGAGCAATCGTAGGAATAGCACTACCTTCTGCTACTTTTTTGTTACAGTCAAGACAGTACTGGTCGCCTGTATATCCTTCCTCACTACAGGTTGCATCTACGTTATAACTCAGTTCAATTCTTCCTGTATGGTTAGTGTCATCTATGTTGCCATATTCTTCACCGCAAATTTTACAAATTGCTTTACTTTTACAAGTAGCTTTACCGCCTATATGTCCTTCTATTATGCGTAGTTCTCCGCACACATTACAATCCGCATCACAATCATTATCATATTTGTGATTATTTTCTCGTTCTAAGCCGCAAATATCACATTCCGAATCGCAGACATCATCAAATTTATGAGCCCCAAAACTACTTATTTCTCCGCAAGCCACACATTCATACCAATGATTTATGTCGTCAGTAATATATTTTGAGGGATATGAATGCTCCGTCACTCTTACAAAACCGCATTCATTACACTCGTCGTCACAATTATTATCGTACTTGTGGTCATATATACTTCTGACAAAACCGCATTTATCACAAATCGCATCGCAAGCGTTATCATATTCGTGCTGAACAGCATCGCGTATTTCACCGCAAACATCACACACATCATCACATTCACCTGAAAACTTATGCGACATTTCACGTTCATCGCCACACAAATCACACACAGAATCACAGTCATTAGTATATGAATGAACACCTTCGGTTCTTATCCAATCACAATTTTCACAATCGCTATCACAAACATTTAAATATGTATGCTCTCCATCGCCGCAAATATCATAATGCCATATCGCCGATACTAAGTAAGTGTTTACAGGAGCAAAGAATATATCTTGTGCTTCTTCGGTACCTTGATAGTACACACCTATTATATCTGTGCACATTGAAAATGCTGCTGACTCAACAGTTTTAACACTTGTAGGGATATACACTTTATTGATATTAGTTTTAGCAAAAGCAAAACTTCTTATAGTTTCAACTGTATCAGGAATAATAGCGGTTTCCAAACTGCTATTTTGCGAACAATAGATAAGCTCAGTCTTCGCTTTATTATAAAGAATACCTTTATCGTCACTGCAAAAACTTGTATTAGCACTATCAACCGTAACTTTTTCTAAATTTGCACATCCAATCAACGCAAAATCGGTAATAGCTGTGATTTTATCCGAAATTTTCAGTTCCCTTAAAGCTGTAGCACTTGGAACTTCGACTATTTTGGTTTGTTGCTTATTATAAAGAATGCCGTCGGCATCGCTGAAATAATAGTTGTTACCACTGTCAACTTCAATCTTTTCAAGCAAAGAGCATCCAAGGAAAGCCTCGTCGCCTATACTAAAAACGTTTTTCGGTATAGTAATATTTACTAAGGCAGAATTGTAAAACGCCATCTCACCTATCGTTCCAACCCCTATAGGCAAGTTCAAAACAGTAAGGTTTTTACAACCCGCAAATGCTCTCGAACCGATTGCGGTCAATGTATCAGGCAAAACAATATTTGTAAGACTATTACAACCATAAAACGCAAATGTTCCGATACTTTCCACACTGCTCGGCAGGGTGATGCTTGTGATTTTTCTACAGTTAGCAAACGCATTGTCGCCTATGCTTGTAACAGGATAACCGCCCAATTTTTGCGGTATAACAACATCACCCGAAAGGCGTATATCACAGTCAGTTATCGTAGCTCTATTATTAACAACCTTGTATTCAAGATAATCCTCAACACTGTCATAAACAGGGTAATCGTCATCAAGTGTCCAGTCACCGTCGTCAGGATTGTATAACGCTATAAGTTGGTCAATAGTAGCGGTGCTAAAATCGGTAACTGCTAAAGTATTAGCGTCGTCATTCCATTTTGTACGGCCTACACCGCCTTTATCTCCGTTAAAATGAACACCCCAAAACAACATATCAAGCGTCACATAATCAAGACCGTTAGAAAAATCAACATTTCCTTCAAAGCAGTCTTTCTTATTAGGATCATTTTTGTTATAGACAGTACGGTCAAAAATGAAGCCCTCCGAGAATGAATAAAGGTTTACACCAAAAAACGCGGTAGGCCCGTGAGAATAATCGTCAGGAATAGTTGCTTCGCAAACAAGCTTATAATAATTACCAACCTTTTGTTCTGAAATAACAGTTACAGGGCAGGTCACACCACGATTACCGTTATCACGGACACAAGGTGTACAATCTTCATAAAGCGAGCAGTAAATACTGTACTCAAAAATATAGGTTTCACCTGGGGAAACATTTGCTCTTGTTGCTATATGATGACTGCCGCCCCCAAGATAAAAATACATCATTTTCTTGGTAGCCGCACTTGCCGTAACAACACTAAAAGCCCCCGAAAGAGCTGAAAATATTACACATATTGACAAGAGTAAACTTAAAATTTTAGAAATCTTTCTTTTCATAAAGCCTTCCTTTCGAATGAGCACACATATACACAATAACCATACCATAAAATATCAAGTTTTTCAAGGTTTTTTGGTAAAAAAACAAATCATTCAAGTTGACTTGCCATCTGATTAAACTTATAGTAAATGCCCTTTAATTCGAGGAGTTCGCTATGACTTCCCTGCTCCACAATTCCGTCTTCGGTAAGTACCATAATTCTATCGGCATTACGGATGGTAGAAAGTCGGTGCGCAATAGTTATAGTCGTTCTTCCAACCGACAGTTTGTTCAGTGATTTTGCAACTGCAAATTCGCTTTCGTTATCGAGCGCACTTGTGGCCTCGTCAAGTATGATAATAGGCGGATTTTTGAGGAAAACACGCGCAATGCTTATTCTCTGCTTCTGTCCGCCCGAAAGCTTGACACCGCGCTCGCCGACATAGGTATCATAGCCGTCTTTCAAAGTCATTATAAATTCGTCAGCGCCCGCTTTTTTAGCGGCTTCGATAACTTCTTCGCGCGTAGCATCGGGTCTACCATAAAGGATATTTTCATAAACAGTACCCGAGAACAAATAAACATCCTGCTGCACCATACCGATGCTCTTGCGAAGACTTTTAAGGGTGTATTTCTTGATGTTTTTGCCATCAAGGAAAATCTCGCCGTCTGTTACATCGTAAAAACGCGGTATCAGGTTACAAAGTGTAGTCTTACCGCCACCCGAAGGACCGACAAAGGCAATTTTTTCACCGTTTTTGATTGAAAAATCAAGGCCTTTAAACACACGGTTATGGTCGTCGGGATACTCGAACGAAACATTTTTAAATTCAATATTGCCTTTGGCATCTACCAAATCCTCAGCATCGGGCTCGTCAAAAATCTCGATATCAGCGTCAAGTATTTCTACAAAACGCTCTATGCCAGTCATACCACGCTGAAACTGCTCAGCAAACTCAATAATACGGCGAACAGTCGCGATAAAGGTAGTAACATATAGTAAATAAGCCACAAGGTCACCTGCGTTGATATAACCCTTTATCATAAAGATACTGCCCGCGATTACAACCGAGGAATACATAATACCGTCGAACATACGGGTAGTGGTCGAAAACGCACCCATAAACCTATAAGACAGCTTTTTTATTGAAAAATAATTCTGATTATCCTTTTCAAACTTCTCTTTTTCTATATCCTCGTTAGCAAAGGCTTTTACAACCTTTTGTCCCAAAAGCGAATCTTCAATTCTCGCATTAAGTTCGCCTATAAGTTGGCGCTGTTTTCTGAAAGTTGCGCGCATTTTCTTGTTTAAACTGCGACAAACAGCGAACATAATCGGGATTATTAGGAAGATTATAAGAGTCAGCGTAACATTGATATTCATAAGGATTATAAAGGAAACAATACCCTTTATTCCTGCTATAAAAAATTCTTCGGGGCAGTGGTGTGAAAACTCGGTAACATCAAAAAGGTCGTTTGTTATTCTACCCATAATCTGACCCACTTTGGTGTTATTGAAATATGTGTTTGAAAGATTTTGCAGATGCGAATAAGCATCTCTTCGCATATCGGTTTCCATTTTTGTACCCATTACATGACCAGTGTATGCCATATAATAAAATGCCGCCGAGTCGATTAGGCGAAGCACGAGATATAAAACCCCAACACGCACAACATAGCCTATTGTAAGGATTGCTAAATTATTCATACCTGCATTTGTAATTTCGCGCATTATGAGTGGCAAAACAATTTCACAAATTGTTGTAAGCGCCGCACAAAAAAGGTCAAGTATTAGGGTTGGAATATACTTTTTATAGTACGGTAAAAATCTTTTAATAAGCGTACTCGATTTATATTTTCTTTTTTCTTCCACAATAGCACCTTCTATCCTATTTTAATTATACAAAAAATCTGTAGTAAAAGCAAGAAAAAAGAGACCCTTTTTTAAAGGAATCTCTTTAAAAGAAAAAAGAAAAAATCAATAATTCAATACTCTTAAATCAAGGATCTAATTCAAAATATGTTATATCCAAATCTTTAGAAAACTGAATTTCATATACACAATCGTCAGAATCTTCTTCCATATTGTATGTAAAAATCCCCGTATCTAACGATACGAGGATTTTTGGCTAGGGTGGCAGGTGACATCGCGAGCGCGTCCTGTGGACGATTCAGCGAGCGTAAGGAAGCGCCGCGGTCGACAAGTGAGACACGGCAGTGTCGAGACGTCGGGCACCGCAAGAGGAAACGAACCGTAGGTTCGAATCCTTTTTTCACTAACAAAATTTTCAGGAACCAACCTAAAGGCTGATTCCTGAAAATTGGCTGGGGTGGCAGGATTCGAACCTACGAATGCAGCAGTCAAAGTGCTGTGTCTTACCGCTTGACGACACCCCAATATTAAATTTTAGTATCTAAGTTTTACGGTACGCTTTCGCGTACCGTAAAACTGTGGGGTGGAAGATGGGATTCGAACCCACGGTCTCCAGTGCCACAAACTGGCGCTTTAACCAACTAAGCTACATCCACCATAGAACAAGAATTATTATACCATAATAATTTATTTTGTCAACAAAAATTTTCAGATTTTTTAAAAAATATTGGGCGGATACTATCCGCCCGAATATATATGCTATCACGCATAAAAATCATAATTCATCCAAAGAATTGAATATCGGTCCTTTAAATCCTTGGAATATAGTATAGCATTTTCAATCTTTTCTTTTCCGTATAAAGAATATAACTCTTTAACATTAAGACCTACAAAAGAAAGCATTTTCTCAATCTCAAGAGATGTTGGGCATTCAGATAAAATACTTTTTATTTTTTCTTCTTTTGAACGATATATCTCTCCCCTGTAATTTTTATAATTGCCCACTTTTTCTTGAAGTTTTATACATCCTTCGGCTACTTGCTTATAAATTTCTTTTAATTTTATATTTCTTTCGGATTCTTCAGGAGGGTTTATATTTTTCGAAAAATTAGTTCTTAATATTTTTTCTCTTAAACCTGCAGTAACCACTGTAGAATATGCAACATCGATACCATGGGGTAAATATTCCATGCCATCAATAATACCTGTTATCTCAAAAAAATGTGACAAGTGATGTTCACTACCGGAAGCAGGGCGCGAAGAAGTAGCAAAGCTCATCATTATACCTATTATAACAAGTGCTTCCATTAAAGTTTTTATACTCTCTTCGTTTCGTTCACATATTCCATTTGCTAATTTAAGAGTTCTTTCTATTTGTTCTTTAGTTATATCGTGTATATATTGACAAAAATATTCGCCTGTAACTACATTGCTGAGCTTCCAGTCATTAAGAGCTGAAAACTTGCCGATAATATCACCATAACCTGCTTTTATCATTTCCATAGGTGCATTTTTAAGTACATCTGTATCGGCTATAATAGCACGCGGTAAACCTGAAGGTACAGTTTCTTTCATACCGCCCAAAATCATAGCGGCACCGTCCGAAGCGTAACCATCCATAGAGGGTGCTGTTGCAACGATTATATAGGGTATATTATTCTTAAAAGCCACACATTTGCAAAGGTCTTGAATAACACCTGAGCCAATACCCACTATCATTTCAACGCCTTTTAATTGTTTTTCAACTGCTTCAATAGCTTTTTCATCAGGCACAAGTATTGTTTTGCCGCTAAAAACAACCTTCTTAATCATTTTGCCGTTTAAAGCGTTTTCTGTTTTATCTCCTGCCGCCAAAAAAGTATTTTCGTCAGCAACTAACAAAACACTGTTATATTTGCCGCAAATCTTCTCTATGCGATTTATTGCATTCTTTTCTATATAAACATATTCAATATCGCACAAATGACGCTTTCCGCAAACACAATCCACACCGCAAAGCAATTTATTTATATCCATAAAACCACCCTTTACAAATAAAATAAAATAGCAAAAGAACGCACTTACTCATTCTTTTGCTATCTCTTAATCTCCAAAAAATATGATATCACATTATTAACAAACTGTCAAACAAAAATTATTTTATTTCCTTTAAAAACTCTTCAATTCGAGCAAGTGCTTCCTTAATATGCTCTACCGAGTAGCAATAAGACGCGCGTATAAAACCTTCACCACTCTCACCAAAAGCGGTACCTGGGACCACAGCCACCTTTTTAGAATAAAGCAATTTTTCGCAGAACTCTTCGCTTGACATTCCTGTCAATTTAATAGACGGGAAAGCATAAAAAGCACCCTTTGGCTCACGACAGTCAAGACCGATTTTATTAAAGCCCGAAACTATCATTCTACGGCGCATATCATACTGCTTGAGCATATACTGAACATCCTCATCACAGTTCTTAAGCGCCTCAATAGCCGCATACTGACTTGTCGTCGGTGAAGACATTATAGCAAACTGATGTATTTTTGTAATCTCGTCAATAATCGGCTTTGGTCCGCAAACATAGCCAAGACGCCAACCTGTCATAGAAAATGCTTTTGAAAAACCGTTTACTGTGATAGTTCTCTCCCACATCCCGTCAATCGAGGCGGGCGAAACATGAGCCTTGCCAGAAAAGGTAAGCTCGGCATAAATTTCGTCCGAAAGCACCATTATATTAGTATCTCTAAGTACTTCAGCTATCGCTTCAAGGTCTTCGCGCTCCATAATAGCGCCCGTCGGGTTGGACGGATAAGGCAAAATCAAAACCTTTGTTTTATCGGTTATAAGCGCCTTTAACTCATCTGCAGTAACCTTAAAATCATTTTCCGCTTTGGTGTTGAGGATAACAGGAACACCACCCGCAATACAAGTCATCGGCTCGTAGCAGACATAACTCGGCTGAGGGATAATAACCTCATCCCCTGCATCTACCAAAGCGCGCAAAGCCGCGTCAATAGCCTCACTGCCGCCTACCGTTACTAAAATTTCATTATCAGGGCAATATTTGATACCGAACTTGCGCTCAAGATATCTCGAAATCTCGCAGCGAAGTTCAATCAGTCCCCAATTCGAAGTATATTTCGTTTTTCCGCGTTGTAATGATTCGATACCTGCTTTTCTGATAGCCCAAGGGGTCTGAAAATCAGGCTCGCCAACGCCGAGAGAAATAACATCGTCCATAGTAGCGGCAATATCAAAAAACTTTCTTATACCCGACGGTTTAATGTCGGTAACTGTTTTATTTAATACCTTGCCGTAATCTATCATATCAAAAATTGCTCCCTGTCATCAGTTTCGCCGGATATGAGTTCGACATCCATATCTTTATAACGGCGCATTACAAAATGTGTTGCGGTTGAGGTTACCGAATCGATAGTTGCCAATTCCTTTTGCACAAACCAAGCAATATCCTGCAAGGTTTTGCCCTTTACAATTACATTAAGGTCATAGTCACCCGACATTAAGTAAACTGATTCAACCTCATTATATTTCATAACCTGCTCAGCCACTTCTTCAAAGCCGAGGCCTGCTTTTGGTACGACATTAAGCTCAACTATAGCAGAAACATAAGCGCCGTCAAGCTTTTCCCAGTCAATAACTGCTTTATATTCTCGGATAACATTATCCTTTTCGAGTTCCTTTATGATTTCGACAACTTCTTTTTCGGTAATACCGAGCATTGTTGCGATATCCTCAGGAGTGTATTTTGCATTTTGTGATAAAAGTTTTAATACTTCATATTTCATAATAAATCACCTTACCTTAAGTATTTTTGTATATTAAATCAAACTTTGGTCATACTGTGCTCGCTCTCCGCCGATAAATTTCGCTCGGCTTCGCGCGGCTAAAACCGTAGCCGCGCCGATTTTGTTGTTTTTAAGCCTTACGGGCACCGCTACCGCTTTAATGTGCATACCAATCATAGTAAAGCCGATGTCAAGCCCTGCGTGAACTTTAATTTCTTCCACCGCGACAGGATTTTCAAAAGCAGAATATGCCGCCGTGGCAAAAGAACCACCCGCTTTAGCCTGAGGCACAACATTCACGATTTCAACATTCGGCACTGCCGCTCGCTCAACAATAATTGCGCGGTTAAGATGCTCACAGCACTGTGCCGCAACAAAAACGTCCTTCTCTTTCGCCGCTTTGTAAATTCCGTCAAAGACCACCTTGGCAGCTTCTGGCGAAGAATTTGTACCGATTTTATCACCCAATATTTCGCTTGTAGAACATCCCACAACCAAAATATCATTTTTATTAAGTTTTGCAGTTTCTATAATTTCCAAAGCCGAATTATAGCTTTCTAAGAATAGTTTTTCTAACATTTCTACCACTTTTCTAACATTTTTAACCATTATACCATACTTTTATAAAAAATAAAAGAAAAAATACTTGCAAATTCAAAATTTTAGTGGTATTATTGTCTTTGTAAATGCGATGACGAAGGAAAGTAAGGTTTAACCGCCTTTCAGAGAGTGTCCGCCAAGGCTGAAAGCGGACATAAGTGACAGGTTCTACCCGAAGTTCCCTTAAGAGCAGCAGTGCTGAAAATTACAGTAGGTACTGACGGAAAACTCCGTTATAGGTTACAAGAGTGTTTGCTTTTGGCAAAAATACGGGTGGTACCGCGGAGAAACTATGCTTCGTCCTGTGATTACAGGACGGAGTTTATTTTATTTTTTGGAGGTTTTTTAATGAAAACACAACTTGAAGCTATAAGCGTTCAGGCTAAAAATGCCATCGCCAAGGCTCAAACACAGACGGAAATCGAAAATTTGAGAGTAAAATATTTAGGCAAAAAGGGTGAACTTACCGCTATTTTAAAGCAGATGGGTTCTTTAAGCCCCGAAGAACGCCCCATTATGGGACAGCTTGTGAATCAAGCAAAAGCAGAGGTTGAAAGCCTTATTGCCGAAAGGAACGAACAGATGAAAGCCGCCGCTATGGAGCAGAAGTTAAAGGATGAAACTATCGATATCACCTTGCCTGCTACTGAAATCAAAAAAGGCAAGCTTCATCCTTTAAACACTGTTCTTAACGATATGATTGATATCTTCGCTTCAATGGGCTTTGACGTTGTGGACGGCCCCGAGGTTGAAACCGATTATTATAATTTCGAATGTCTTAATGTTCCTGCAGACCACCCTGCACGCGATATGCAGGATACATTCTACCTTGCGGAAAATCTTCTTTTGCGCACACAGACTTCTGCCGCGCAGATAAGAACGATGGAAAACCGCAAGCCCCCCATCCGCGTTATCTGCCCTGGACGAGTATTCCGCGCAGACGAAGTTGACGCTACCCACTCCCCCGTTTTCCACCAGATAGAAGGCCTTGTTGTTGATAAAGGCATTACTATGTGCGACCTTAAAGGCGTTTTGGAAGAATTTGCACGCGAGATTTACGGCAAGGACACCGCCGTTAAGTTCCGTCCGTCATTCTTCCCCTTTACAGAGCCTTCTGTTGAGGTTGATGTTACCTGTTCCGAATGCGGCGGTAAGGGTTGCCGCGTATGTAAAGGCAGCGGTTGGATTGAAATTCTTGGCGCAGGTATGGTACACCCTAACGTTCTTCGCAGTTGCGGTATCGATCCCGAAGAATATTCGGGCTTTGCGTTCGGTATCGGTCTTGACCGTTTAACAACAACACGCTACAAGATTAGCGATATCCGTCTTTTGTTCGAAAACGATAAACGCTTTTTGGACCAGTTTTAAGGAGGGACAAAAATGAAAATTTCACTTAACACTTTAAAATATTATGTTGATATCAATGTTCCCGTAGAAGA
>JAZNLE010000027.1:0-8826 GCA_045578885.1 Acutalibacteraceae bacterium
CCCACACTCCCGAAATTCATAGCGGTATACCTTTTATAAATAGTTCGATAAACCCCATATTCACCGAGACCTTTAAACCCGATGAAGTCGGAGGCCAAGCGGGTCTTAGGAAGACAACATATTAGGACAACTCCTTGGCTCACAGAACGACATGGCTACGATCCGACTTCCCACACTCCCGAAATTCATAGCGGTATACCTTTTATAAATAGTTCGATAAACCCCATATTCACCGAGACCTTTAAACCCGATGTAACCGCAAGTGCAAACCCTATGCAGATTGTAATATTCATTGCATCAATAATATGGCTTACGGGTAACGCAGTAATGCTTATTTACAGCGCGGTATCTTATCTCTATTTAAGACACAAGGTTTCGGCTTCAGTTAAAGACAGAGATAATATCTACTATTGCGATTCGATAAAATCTCCCTTTATTTTAGGAATTATAAAACCAAAAATCTACTTGCCTAGCGATATACAAAACGACAGTTACGATTATGTTATCGCCCACGAAAAAGCGCACATTAAAAGGCTTGACCATATTTGGAAGCCCCTTGCATTTCTTATTTTAAGCTTATATTGGTACAACCCTGTTTTATGGCTTTCGTACATTCTATTTTGCCGTGATATTGAAACCGCCTGTGACCAAAAGGTCATAAAAACTATGGAAACAGAAGAAATAAAAGGCTATTCCACCGCTTTGCTAAACTTTAGCGTTAACAAAAAAGCCATAACCGCCTGTCCTTTAGCTTTTGGCGAGATTGGGGTTAAAAACCGCATTAAATCTATTCTAAACTATAAGAAACCTGCTTTTTGGATTATTGTAATATCCGCTGTTTTAGCAGTTGCGATAGCGGTGTGTTTTTTGACAGTACCAAAAGATAAACCAAAGACCGAATCCCATCTTCCCACCGCTGAAAATCTCACCTGTTTTAGTCCTTATCAGTTAGCATATAGTGATGGTATGTATTCGTATGTGCCATCTATTGATACCTTTTTGTGCTACTGTCTTGATAACGATTTAAACCTTTATACTATTGACAGCAATAACCTTGTGACAAGCCTTGGAAAAATGGAAGAAATCACCCTTGATACCGAGAATTTTGATTCCCGCCTCACTCAAAATTATTGGCAAATAAAGTTTTCAACTAAAGGTTTTCGCCATGACAACAAACGCGCATTTTCTTTAAAAGTCGAAAACAAAGACCAAAAAGATGATGAATTTTATCTGCTTTTGGAACAAGAAAACGGCGATTATTATATGGCTATCGGTTATTATAATATGAACCTTGTCGAGCCTCGAAACAATGACAAGTCACTCATTCGTTGGATATTCAAGGTTAATCCGTCAAGAAACAAAAACACATATCTCCAAACCCAAAACAGCCATATTGACGGCAGAGTTTTTTATTACAAGGAAGCGACCGATGAACATGCAAGTCCAGAAATTGTAAGATACAATGATTTCGAAAAGTCGGAGCTTGAAAAACTTCTTAAACAAATGAAAAAACTCAAATGGGTGGATGACGCTCTTACCGACCGCATAAGCTTTAACTTCGACGGATATTTGTACTACGGCGGTTATAAAATTTTCTTTGGCTATAGCCAAAATGTTGTTTTTTGCAACGGATATTTTGCAGATATAAAAGACGACCTTTTAATGCCTATAAAAATACTTCGCAAAACCGCAAAGGAAAATGTTTTCACCAAAAGTCAGGTGTATTATTATGAAAAATCCCAAAATGAATACGGTTTTCTTCCTGTACTGTCGCTCGACTACCTCAACAATTCATTCACCTTTACAGTATCACCTGTAAGTAGTTATCTTTCAGTCGGCGAATTTAAATTTGAGAAAGATGTTTTAACCTGTAAAACTTCGGACGGTGCGTACACCTATGTATTCGAAAAGCAAGGCAATGATTTATATTTTGACAGCGAAAAATCTTCAAAAGTAAGGCTTTATGATACTTCGGGCAAAGGCTCATATCTTCCCGATAAAGCGTTTTTCAGATTGCGTGTCAAAACTGAAACCAACGGAAATATTGAAAGTGTTACACATTATGATTGACATTTTCTAAAAAAAGTTTATAATAAACATATATTACAGAGTAGATAACAAAGCGTTAAGTGTCTTGCGGACGGGGAGTTGCCGTAAGAACGAAGGATTTTTCCCGCGGTTTTGTTGTCGCATCCCGCTGTCAAATAATATGTGATTTAAAAAATCTCCTATTATCGACACTACGGGTAATAGGAGGTTTTTATTTATGAAGAAAAATCAGTTGTTCAAAATCATTCTAACAGCGCTTTTAATCGCAATCAATATTATTTTAGAGCGCTTTGTTCCGACATATTCGGTCTGGAACAACAACATAAGCTTCGGCTTTGTAGCGGTTGCCTTTGCCGCCTGCTATTTAGGGATTCCTTATGCTGTCGCAGTCGGTGGCTTTGGCGACTTAATCGGCGCTTTGATTAAACCCTTCGGTCCGTATTTCCCAGGCTATACAATTACAAATATGCTAGTCGGTCTTTGCCTTGGAATCTTTCTTTACAAAAAAGCGACTGTACTTAGTATTTCGATCGCAACTGTTATAAATAAGCTTGTTTGCTCTTTAGTATTAAATACAATATTTATCGCGGTTCTATACCGCGGCGGTATTGCGGCATTTTGGGTGGTTTTCGTGAGCCGTATCCCCTTTGTCGCGCTTATGACTGCTGTTGAAATAATTCTCATAAGTCTCTTGTTCAGCCAAAAAAGTAAAGTTAATAAACTAATCCTTAAAAATCTGCATTTAGAAAATTGAAAATTCCGAAAGGATGATACAAAATGGCTAAAGAAAAAAGATTTATCAAAACCTACTCAGAAAGTATGGGAACTAATGAAATTTGGGTTGATAGCGAAACTGGTGTGAATTATTTCTACCATAACGGCGGTTATGGCGGAGGACTCACTCCCCTTTTGGATGCTAACGGAAAACCAATTGTAACACCGATTGAAAAATAGAACAAAATGCTCAAATCCAAGTGATTTGAGCATTTTGTTTTTATCGATTTATATTATTTTTTATTGGGGTCTATGCCTACAATGTTTCCATAATCCTCAACGCATTTTTAAAGCATATCTTTTCGGCTACGCTGTAGCCGAATTTTTTTATTATCGCTTCTGCAAGTTTTGGCATTCCGGCGCAGGTTTTTAAAAACAATTCACAGTCAATTCCGTCAAAATCGGTGCCAAGAGCCGCCACATCTTCCCCGCCGACTTTGATTAAATGCTCAAGATGGCGGATAATATCGGAAATTTCGGTTTTACTTTTCTTATTCAAAAATGCGGAATAAAAGTTAATTCCAACAATACCACCCGAATTTGCCACCGCTTTAATTTGGTCATCATACAAATTGCGCGAGTGGTCAAAAAGGTCACGGCAGCAAGAATGAGTTGCAATGAAAGGCTTTTTTGAAAGCTTTTGGGCATCCCAAAAGCCTCCTATATTAAGGTGGGAAACATCAATTACCATATCGGTATCATTAACCGCTGTCACAATCTCTTTACCAAAGTCTTTAAGCGGCAAGTTAGCAAGCTTACTTTCAGACGAATGCGGAAAACCGATACAATTTTCACCGTTATGTATAAGTCCTAAAATCTTAACGCCACAGTTTTCTAAATAACCGAGCCTTTCAATTTTGCCGTTTAAAAGTTCGGCATTTTCAACCGTTAAAACCGCCGAAACTTTTTGGGCTTTGCAATTTTGCTCTATTTCTGCAAGAGTTTTGGCACCAGCTAAAACATTACTTTCGCTAAGTATTTTATTATAAAGTTCATACTGCTTTTGAAAATACAAAAAACTTTCTTCACCCAAAATGTTTTTTGGGATATATACCGCAAAGCTTTGCGCCAAATAGCCGCCTTCTTTAAGCGCTTTTTCGGTTATATGACCGTTGTTTTGTTTAATTGAATATTCACCCTTTGTAAACTTATAAAGCGTGTCACAATGCAAATCAAAAATCTTCATTCTATCACCAATAAATAATATTAAAACCAAAAGGCTGTAATTACAACCCCTTGGTTTTTAATATTTTTACTCAGTTTTTCTCTTTTTGTTTTCCAAAACGAAAGCGAACAAAACACCACCGCTTATGAAAGCGAGAGCTAACCAAAGCGACCACAGGCTGTTATCCATTGTCTTTGGTGATTTTGGTTTATCTGTGGGCTCAGTTTTTTCGGGTTTCTTTGTTTCTTCCGATTTTTCAGTGTCTTTTGAAGTATTGGTTTCTTCGTCTCCGATGATAGTATTATTATCATAAATCTTGGAATAAACCGCCTTAAAGGTAATATCTTCTGTCACATCGTCAATTACCTTTTCAAAAAACAAACCATAATTGTCCTTTTCCCAACACACATCATGACCATCTTTTTGCGGAGCCTTAGGCATCTCAAATTTTTCTCCGTGTTTTACGGTAAAGGTCTTAAAAACTCCGTCTTCAACTATAAAGGTGATGGTGTACTCATTGATTGTATAAACTGCGTTAATTTCGGTATCGGCGATGATGTTCTTACCGTCCTTATCCCAAGTGGGTGCAATCTGTGTGTATCCCTCTTTTTCGGGAATTGCAGGTGCAATTGCATCTTTGCCATGTTCAACCTCAACCGTTCCAACAACCTCACCGCCTGCCTTATAGGTTACGGTATACTTATTGATGGTATATACCGCGTTGATTTCAGTATCGGCGGTGATGTTCTTGCCGTCCTTATCCCAAGTGGGTGCAGTCTGTGTGTATCCCTCTTTTTCGGGAATTGCAGGTGCAATTGCATCCTTGCCGTGTCCTATTGTTTGGGTGTTGACTGTAACACCGTCAACTTTGTAAGTTACGGTATAGTTCTTCATTACCGCTACAACATAGGTGGTCTTGTTGCCTGCGTAATCTTCCACTACGACAGTATGCTCGGTATTATCGGCAGGGATCAGACCGTATGTACCTTCCGCAAAGCCCATAGGTTCGCCGTCCAGCGTCACAATTTTGATATCATAGAACTGCTCGTCAGATTTGATAACGGTAAGGTCGCCGTAATAGGTTTTACCATTCTCAATACCTTCAAGCGTAGGCGCAATATTATCCAATATAACCCCGTCGGAGTTAACATACACAACATTACCAGCCTTGTCGGTGACCTTAGCATAAACAACATATTCGTTATTTGGCTCGATTTTGAATGTGCCGTCATAGGTTTTCCAATCAGTAATAGACTCTACCTCATCACGCTCCATCTCACCGCCTGCAATATAATACTCTATAGTATTAACGCCGCTTCCATTATCATTTGCCGTAATGGTAACATCCTGAGTTTCGTTAAATACCAAATCAAATGTAAGATTGTTCCAAAACTGTGACCACTTGTTATCCTTGATAGAAATTTCCGCTTGGGGCGGAGTGATATCCGCAACACCCACAACAGTAATCACAACATCATCCTGAGCATTAAAAACAGTGTAGGTACCGTCGCCGTTATCGTTCAGTATTGCACCGATTGCTGAAACTGAAAATTCATTGGTTTTAGTATAGCCTTCTGCCAATGTAAAGGTGAGCGTTGTGCTGCCGTGCCAATCCAACTCGGCTGCAGCAGTTTTCAGTTCATAACCGCTCTGCTCAGCAGGGACGGTTACAGTCAGCTTTCTACCTTCGCCAATAGTAACCTCGGTAAAGGTTGAAGGATTATAATATTGCTTTTCGCAGTAACGCACATAATAAGTTCCTGACGCAAAGGTCATATCGGGATCAGTTATCTTGATGTATTTGTCATCATCGGCAGTAAACTCAGTAGAATATTCCATCTCAGTTGTAAGTCCCGTAATCTTACCGTCTGCCTTGCCTTTTATGGTTTCGTTCACGCCCGATACGGTGGGTGCCGCCTGACTGCCTTTTACAATGCCGTATTCCACGGTTACAAGCCGACCGTCCTTCGGCAAGCAATAGTTTCCGTTAGAAAGTGCAGTGATTCTTGCATGCCATCTGCCGGGGATAATGCCCGCGCCTTCAACCGTCTCAACAACCTCCACTGTAAGTTCGCATTTATCGCCGTTTACGAGGCTTCCTGCAGAAACTTCTGGTAATTGCTTACTTTCATTATACGGAATAAATTCAGTAGCGCCCCAGTGAATACTGATCTCATGTTGCTCAACAGTCAGCACACCTTTTTGGAATGTGATTTCATAATTATCAGAAGTTAATCCCTTAGGTGTAATATCATAATCGCCCACATTGCCGTACTGTATATAGCTGTAATCATATCCGAGTGTGCCACCAAGAACAGTTTCGATTTCGTTGCTTACAAATCCAGAATAAGTAACACCGTCGTTTGCGGGAGCATCACCGTAGGTGATGGTCTTATCATTAGCTGTAACAGTAAGGGGTGCCTTGTCAATTACGATTGTTGCCAAACCTGTAACAGTTTTATAATTTTCCTTGGTTACCTCATAATACACTGTAAGAGTTCCTACATTGGTAATAGTGGGGCTTGTAGTCTTATCATAAGTTCCTTCGGTTGTGCCGTATTTCACGGTTGCACCTGTGGGTGCATTTACGGTAATACCGTGAGGGTTTCCGTCGTATATACCGCTATAGCCCTGTGACTGAACACCGTCTAAGTCTGCCTGACGAACATAAGAATTATGCTCCTTGCCATCATTAGCGTTGGTCCATTCGGTACTGTTTTTTATCACCTTAACAAGCACATTTTGGGAAGTAACCGCCAAAACCTCTGGTACAGTGTCACTCCAGTTGGCGCCGTTATCGGTTGAATAGTTTACTGTGACGCCGTCAGGACATCCGCTTACAGATACAGCATTATGAGCCTGTCCGTCATAAACGCCATCATAATATGTAACAACAATTTCGCCGTTATCAATGGCTTGTCCGCACTCGCAAGCAGCTTCCCATTTGCCGTTATTTTCAAATCTATATTTATTTATACTGTGGTTTTCCTTTTCGGTAGTATCGGTGCAACCATCTATCTTACAGGTGTGCCAATGTCCTTCAGTATCCTTTTCATAACTTTCATTCCATTCGCAAGGAATACTGTTAGAAATATCAATTGACTTTGAAATACCTGCTATCGAAATTTCAACCTCACTTCGACAGGTAAGACCTGCACTCTCTTTAAAGATAATCTTCGGATTAATTGTATTTACAGCTTCTACAGTATAATGCGAAGGGTCTAAAACCTGACCGTCTACCTTAACAGTAAAATCTGATGCGCCGTTATCAACAGGCTTGTTAAGTTCTATCGAAACATTACCTGTAGAAGAAGTTAAATTTTTATCAGCATCCACAAAGCTTAGCGAATCTTCCTGCATGATAATCGCAGAATCGTATGCTTTGTCGCCAACATCAGCTATTACAAATTTAACAGTAACCGTATCGCCAATTTCTACCTTCTTTTTAGCAGTAAGAATTTTTGAAAAGCCGTTAAAACCGCTCTTCAATTTATTATAATCCGTATTAACATATATAAGGTCTATATCTTTAGATATCTTATCTCCATTAGGATTAGTATCAGGGTCAGTGCGCAAATTTGTAATGGTTACTGTTTTGCCATTGGGCAAAAATGCAATATTCTCAAACTCACCGTCATTCACCTTAATAAATAAACCGAAAATATCATTGTATTTAGAAACTTGATTAAATTCTTTGGAACCGAATACATATCTAAAATTAAGGTCGGTGCCTGTGGCTTTTACAGTGAACTGTAATGCCGCAGTATCACCTTTGTATTCTTGATTTTGTTCCTCAATATATTTAGCAAGGTCAGCATCTTTATTTTTTGTACCGTCATAGTCTTCATCGGCACTACCGCCAAAATCCTCCACAACACTTCCCGTAGACAGTGCAAAACCGCCTTCTATACCTAAAAGCTCTGTTCCGCCCGAAACAGTAGCGATTTGCTCCTTATTAGCATAACTAATAGAAGCAGAGCCTTCAACCAAAGCCGTTTTGTCGCTTAAAAACATTTCAGCTAAAGCCTTTGCAACCTCGGCATCGTTTTTACCTAAGTCATTATAAGGGGTTACCACCACGCTGTTTTTCTTATTTGTTATACCCGCAGCAAATACATTCGTCGGCATAACAGATAGAAGCATTATTGCGGCAATAAGCAAAGATAACGCAGGTTTTGCCTGCCTGACCGCAAATTGCCCTGTCTTTTTTACCCCATGCCACATATAAGCAAATGGCAACAAAAAATAAATCATAGCCTTTTCATAATTTTTCATATTTTTTCTCCTTTCAAAGAGAATATAAAAACACACAATAAATTATATCACCTCTTTGTCGAAAAATCAATGTTTTTGCATCATTCCGCAAAAAACAAAATAAAAAGCTCCCTCTGACGAGGGAGGCTAGATTACGATGCATCTTTTAATTGTTTTTCCGATACAGATTGTGCGGTTTCTAACATGTTTTCTGCGAATATTCCATAACCTTTTTTACTGTCGTCCAATAGCACATGCGTAACTGCACCGATTAACTTACCGTTTTGGAGAATTGGGCTACCCGACACGAGTGTGGCAATATAGGACCAACAAATTATTTGTACTGATAATTTTCAAAATTGCCCTTAAACGCAAAGAAACCGCACCAATTAGGCACGATTTCTTTGTATTATAGGAGATCTAAATTTGTTTATACGTGTTACATTAGGACCAACAAGTTAAGATATACAACCTTCCCCCTGTCTTTTGCCCATCGTTTATTTTGCTAATGCTTATTTTTAACATGATTCGTATCTGAAATAGTTTACTTCGAACTGTTTTTTATGGCAAAACAGAGGATATTT
>JAZNLE010000028.1:0-11285 GCA_045578885.1 Acutalibacteraceae bacterium
AGGACGGTCAGATTGATTTGTCTGAATTAAGCGGTGAATTTGAAGTGATAGAGCATAAGACATATACTTATGAAATCACTGATGATTCAACAATTCAAACTGTTGCACAGGCTGTAGCAAAGGCAAAGGCAGACGGTGCTACTGAAATTGACGATGTAATCGTAAAACTTGTATCAGAAACAGTTCAGTACTACGGTACAGACGATAGTTGTGATCCAAAAACAACTTCGTATGATTTCACTGTTAAAATCACATCTGATAATAACTCAACCCTTAACTTTAATGACGACGCAAAGTATATTTTGGGCGATGTTATTTTTGATAATGTAACAATAACTTGTGTAGGTCCAGAAGGTAAGACAGTCCACAGTTTAGCACTTTTCGGCAAGAATGTTACCTTTAATTCAAATGTAACCTTGTCAGGTGTGGCAGCTATAGATACTGCAAGATACAATAATGGTACTTCATTCAATGAAGAACAGACAATTATTTTCAATAATAAGTTGACATCTAGTCAAACTGTGTTCATTGGTTCTTTCTATGGAAACTACACTTATAATTCAAATGTTAATATTATTGTTAATGATCCCGCATCTGTACTTAATTTGAGTATTAAGTATGGTAATACAGGTGCTTTGAAGGGTGACGTTAATATCGATCTTAACGGTGCTAAATTAAACAGCATTAGTACTGGTGTTACAATCGGCGGTGATTTGCGTATTATCGATGCCGCAAATCTCAGTGATACTGTTAAGACAAATATTGATGGCATTACTGTTAACGGTAATAAGTATGTTGTATATAACGGCAGTGCAAATACTACAAATGCTGTAGATTTCACTGAAACTGAGAACACACTTAAGGTTAATGTTCCTGACCTTTACACAGGTAAGGTTACAGGACCTAACGGTAATGTTACAGTAAATGCTGAAAACTGCTTTACACTTACAGACGCAGGCAACTACACTGTAAGCTTTGTAAGAGAAGCACAACAGGGAGAATATACTGTAAGTGCTCAAGGCGCATATACAACCATCGATGCTGCTGTTAAAGATGCTAATTTAAGAGGCTTTGTTGCAGGCGATACAGTTACTGTATTGGTTGACCCGACAGCTGCGGTTAAATTGGTAGAAGGTAGCGGAGATGTTACTGCTCACGGCTTTAAGCTTATTGTAAAAACCTTAAGAGAGGGAGCAGTTGCTACTGTTACATTTGATGGAAACAGAGCTTTAGGCGGAGATACTGATTTTGTTGGCATTAAGCTTCAGAAGGATAGTATATACCGCGAGTTAAGATTTAACGGCGCTAATGTAAGCTTTGATGCAAATTCTATATTAGATGTTAACCTTGTTTATGCAGGTCATTCTTCTGCTAAAACTGAAATTGCAGGCCAGAGTATTGTGATTGACGGTCAGATCACTGCTTCTAAGTTGTACTTAGGCGGTCGTTACGCTGACTACAACTTTACTGCACCTATCAACATTAGCATTGCTAATAGCACACAATCTGAACTTAAGTTTGTGTTTGGTAATCAGGATAACAAAAACACAGTATATAACGGTGTTAATATCTCTGTTGATAATGCAACAAAGGTTACGTTTGTTAAAGAAGGAAGTGGCACAGAAACTTATAACGGTGCAGCTCAGGTTATCTTGGGCAGCAGCTCAATAGCTTGTGAAACCGAAAGCTTCTTTACAAATAGCTTTAGTACTGATAAAGTATACTTCATTAAGGATAATACCTTCCAAGGTAATGCTGTTGACTTAACTGAAACAGTCGGTACTTACGATGTAAATCTCGATGTTGAGGTTACTGCAACAGAAACTATAGGAACTGAAGAAAAATCAGCAAGCGGCAAGTTAGCACTTACTGCAGGCGTATGGACCTTGACAACTAACGAATACTTTGAAGACTTTGACGATATGACCGAAGAAGAGTTTGCGCTTAAGTGGAGAGATACAAGCAATAAAGCTACTATTGATTCTGGCAAGCTCAAGGTTGAATCAATGTACGGTATCTTCAATTACACTGCTGCTGTTGAAAACAAAAACATTGATGCTTTGAATCAGTACATAAGCGTTGATATTAAGGGTAGTCAATTCAGCACTCAAGGCGGCGCTTATTTGATCGCAAGATTAGATGATGCGCATAGAGGAAGCTATCGCTTAAAAATTTCGGCAGGACAAATCTTCTTAGCAAAGATAGAGTCTTCAAGTACTCCGAATCCTTATTACACAGGTTTCGAAGCATTAAAAACTCGAAATGCAGCTACTTCAGGCGGTGTTACATTCAGCTATAATGAACAACACACCTACCGTTTAGGACTTAGTGCTGTTGATTATGATGACGGCGCGTACGCTCTCGTAAGAGTGATCGTTCTCGACCTTAATTCGAATGAGGTTATGTTAGATGAAACCTATAAGGATAACGAACCTTTAACAGGTAGACATATCGCTCTCAGTACAGAGGGTTCTGCAACACCTGATGACACACGTCAGGAATACTGCAATACCTACTTCGATAATCTTTACTTCTCTACAAGACAGTTTAGAGAAGGTGACGCTGGTACTGAATCAGGCGATATCAACTACGACGGTATTTACGATATCCGTGACCTTGTTCGTGCTGATGAAGTTGCAAATGGTGAGAAATTCGATTATAACATCAGTATGGCTGATAAGAACTATGACGGTGTTGTTACTACAAACGACATACCTCAAATCCGTGGAGAAATTCTTAAGGGTGTTGTAAGTTCTGAATTCAATTACGCAGGTAATACTGATGTTACAGAAATGCGAAATGATATTATAAATTCGACCAACACATTTGATACAAGCACAAAGAAATATACTGCTAACCATGCTGGTGGAACTATAACCAGAACAGGATCTACAGTTTATTATGTATCAGCTGACGGTACTGGTGACGGTACTTCACCATCAAGCCCGATGTCATTAAGCTCACTTAATAGTAAATCCTTATCAAGCGGTACTATAGTACTCTTCAAGCGCGGTGATGTGTTCACATTAACGGCGCCGCTTAATACCGGATTCCCACCAAACAATGACGGTAACTATATCCGTGCTTATATTGATGCGAAGTCAGGTGTTACATACGGTGCTTATACTGATCCTAATGATGTAAGTACAGCTAAACCTTTATTCAAGGATTCACCTAAGGATTATGCAGGCAATGATAATGTAAGCAAATGGACTAATGAGGGTAAGAACATTTGGTCTTACTCAGCACCTGAAATCTATATTGCAAGTAACAATGTTTATGATAACGGCGCTGCTGCAATGATTTTCAATGGCGGCACAGCAATGGGTCAGCGCAGAGAATTTATCGAAGGCGGCTTATTGTATAACGTTTATAAGGAAGGCCAGTTTACTTACGATACTGCAAATAAAAAGCTCTATCTCTATTGTGAAGGCAATCCTGCTGAGGTTTACGATTCGATTGAGGTTACTCGCGCTATTGTCGGTATTTCATTAGGTAAGGAAGGATCTAGTGGTGTTAACAATATCGTTATCGACAACCTTGCATTTGAAGGCTTTGCGCACGGTGCAATTATGGGTCAATGGAAAAACTCAAATATTACAGTGACCAATTGTACAATCGGATATAGTGGTGGCGTTCAGTATGAAATGACCGATAAAACCACTGGAAGAACAACTTATAACCGTCAGGGTAACGCTGTTGGTATCTGGAACGGCGGTGCAAATTTTGTTGTTAATAACAACTGGATTTATCAGACATGGGATTCTGCAATCTCACCGCAAGGTAATATCAACCAAAATTACGACGAATTTAAAGTAAAAGGCAACTTGTTAGAGTACAATAACTGTGATATTGAATTCTTTGATAGAGGCGATACTACAAGTAGCAGTCTTATTGTTAATGATAAGTCACTCTTTACAGATTGGGATATAAGCGGTAATACTATGCGCTTTACTTCACTTGGTTGGGGTTCACGACAGGCTGACGGTATCCGTGGTATCCAGGGTGTAGTTAGAAGTGTTATGAGAGATGCAACTTCCAGCATCAATTTTGCAAATAATACTATTGACTCACCAGGTATGGAAATCTTCAATATTGATAATACTATTGATATTGTAAATGCTAAGGTTGATACAAACATAAATAGTACTGATACGACTACAGTTGATTTAGCTACTTCTATATTTAAGTTTGGTGAAAATAATAATACAATTTCCGGTAATACATATTATCTGAATCCGTATATTAGAAGTTCACAATTAATCACACGTGATTATATGACTAAGGTATCTGAATGTGCTACAGCAGCTCAAAATGCTACTAATAAGTATCTGGATTATAATACTTATAAAGATTATTATAAATTGAATGAATACTATGGCACATTAACTCTTGATTTAGAGAAAACCGGCAGACCTGCAACGACTAGTGATGAATTCTTGACATCTATGAAAGTTGTTGATAATTCGGATAGTGCAACGTTCTACTGGCTTGCAAATCAAGTACAGTAACTAATCAACAAAAAAACTCTCGTGGAAACACGAGAGTTTTTTATATTTGTATATTCTATACGCACAATAAAAGCCCACAAAATTGTGGGCTTATTTTATATTTTTAACATTACTTAAGGGGTTTGCGTCAACTGCGTTTTTGATTTGACTGTCGGACACATGGGTGTAAATCTGGGTTGTGCCAAGGTTGGAGTGACCTAAAATATCTTTAAGCACGCGGATATCAACCTGACCGTGCTGATACATAAGTGTAGCGGCGGTATGGCGCAATTTGTGGGTAGAGAACCCTTGGCCGCCAAGACCTGCTTTTTCGAGATAGGTTTTAACTATATGCTGAACAGTTTTGTTACTTATGCGGCGGTGGTTACGGCTGATAAACAGGGCGTTGCGGTCGGTAAAGGAAATGTCTTCATTCGGTCTTACAGCGAGGTATTCCGCAACTGCACGCTGACAGGCTTCGTTGAGGTATACAAGCCTTTCTTTATTACCTTTACCTGTAACAGTCATTGTGCCGTCAGGCTTGATATCACCGACATTTAGTGAACACAGCTCAGCAAGACGAAGACCGCAGTTTAAAAACAGTGTCAAAATGCAATAATCTCGCTTTTGATTCGGCCCCTCAACCGCATTTAAAAGCTCTAAGGAATCTTCAAGAGTTAAGTGCTTTGGAAGCGATTGCTTGACTTTTGGGGACTCGAGCATCAGTGCAGGGTTGGAGTCGAGCTGATGTGTCTGCTCGCACATATATCTGAAAAAAATTCGAAGAGTTGAGGTCTTGCGCGCGCGGGTTGCCGCATTGTTGCCGCGCTGATTTTTGCAGAAAACAAGGTAGGCATAAAGGTCGGAAATAGTGACCGTTTTTATCAAGTTTATATCAACTGAGCTTATGTCGATTTCCTCAAATTCTGCCTTCCCGTCGACGAGACCGCGCACGAATAACAGGTAGCGGAAAAAGGTCTGCAAATCAAGATAATACCCCTCAACCGAAAGGGAAGACTTGCCCTTGACGGTTTCGCTGTAGGTAAGAAAATCTCTTATAACAGAGGGACAGGATTGTAAAACTTCAAGTTTCATAGTAACTCCTTGGTTATTTAAATTGTGCGATCATGAGGCTCCCTTTACACAAGGGAGGCTCTCAGCGGAAAATCTATCATAGAGATTTGCAATCCCGCAGTCAAAACCATAGATTTTGCCAGCTCCTTTTATACAAGGGAGCCTTTTATTTATAATACCATTTTTCTCACGAAATTGCAATCTTAATAAAAACTTAATAATTTCCCCACTTTTTTCTTAAACAAAGAAGTGGTACAATTATAGCGAGGTGAGGAAATGTATAACATTTTAGTTTGTGACGACGAAAAGGATATTGTGTCGGCGCTTGAGATATATCTAAAGACTGAGGGTTATAATGTCTATAAGGCTTATAACGGCGAAGAAGCGCTGGATGTTTTGGAAAGATATGAAATTCATTTGGTGCTGATGGATATAATGATGCCTGTTTGTGATGGGGTGACTGCTACGGCAAGGCTTCGTGAAAAATCGAATGTGCCTGTCATTTTCCTTTCGGCAAAAGGCGAAGACACCGACAAGATTTTGGGGCTTAATGTTGGGGCTGACGATTACGTGACAAAGCCATTTAACCCTGTAGAAGTTCTCGCGCGTGTACGCTCGCAACTGCGCAGATATATGCAACTCGGCGGAAATGTAAGACAAGAAAATCTTGTTATTGGCAATATCGAGCTTAACGATGCCTCTAAGGAGGTTTTGGTCGATGGCGAGAGCGTAACACTTACACCCTTGGAATTCGATATACTGAAGCTTTTAATGGAAAATGCGGGTACAGTTTTGAACCCTAAGGAAATTTATCGCAAGGTCTGGCACGAAGAGGCTATCGGTAATGAGAGCACCGTTGCGGTGCATATACGACACCTGCGCGAAAAAATTGAAATTAACCCTGCAGAACCGCGTTATTTAAAGGTGGTTTGGGCGCACGGATACAAAATGGAAAAGGGGAACTAATATGAAAAACTTAAAATGCAGTCTACCGACAAAAATTACGGCGATTATACTCTCTTATGTAATGGCGCTTATTTTGGTTTTGTCAACCGTTGCGGTTGCTTTTATGGGTTATTTTGATTTTTATGTAAATTCTGTCGGAAATTTGGAGCGCAAAATTCTCGGCGATATGGCAAGGTCTGATTGTCATATGCTCGCGGGGTATGTCGATTTGGAACGCGAAAATATTCCGTATTACTACGAGGATACCAATCTCTATTTTTCTATTGAAAAAGCAAATGGTGACGATATTATTTCGACCTATGACGGCACGAAAATTGTGGTTGCAGAGCAATATTATACCGAGGACGAGATTTTTACAATTTATGTTGCTGACGATATGGTGAAAACCGATAAATATTCGGTTATGAGATTTTTTGTAAGAACAGGTCATAAGCTTCGTTATGCTATGATTTTCTTTGCACTTTTCTCGCTTATTGGCTTTATTGTTCTTTTGTGCTACCTTTATTGCAGTGCAGGGCACAGAGACGCTTTCAGTTATATAAAACTTAACGCTCTCGACAAAATCCCGTTTGATATTTATACGGCGGTGGTAGGTTTTGTGGTGTATTGCACATTGGCGACTATATTTGATTTTTACTATGAGGGCTTGGAAGCGGTAATTGTTTTCTTTATTGCGGGTACAGTTCTTTACTTCTTGGCACTCGGTTATACAATGACCTTTGCAACGCGGGTTAAAACAGGAACACTTTTCAAAAACACAATAATTTACAAGGTTGTTAAATTTTTGTGGCGCGGAATAAAGAAAACCGCTAAATTTGCAGTTTATCACCTGAGAAGACTGCCTCTTATATGGCAGGTAGTTTTAGAAGTGGGAGTAATACTGTTTTTCGAGTCGATATTCTTTATGTTTAATTTATATCAGGTTGAAATGCTGACTTTGGGTTTTGTCGTCATCAATTTCCTTTTGGTAATCGCGGTTTTGTATGTGGCAATCACTTTACAGCGCATCAAAAAAGGTGGCGAAAAAATTGCTTCAGGTGACCTTGAACACAAAATTAATACCGATTATATGATTTTGGATTTCAAGGATTTCGCCGAGAAGTTAAACACCATAAACGACGGTATGCAGGCGGCGGTTGACGAGAAGATGCAGAGTGAACGCTTTAAGACCGAACTTATTACCAATGTTTCGCACGATATAAAAACTCCGCTGACTTCGATTATAAATTATGTCGACCTGCTTAAAAAGGAAGAAATAAATAACGAAACTGCAAATGAATATATATCCGTGCTTGACCGTCATTCCGCAAGGCTTAAAAAATTGGTTGAAGATTTGGTTGAGGCTTCGAAGGCTTCGACAGGCAATCTGTCGGTTAATTTTGATAAGTGCGATGTTGGTGTGCTACTGCAACAAGCCTTGGGTGAGTTTGACGAGAAGCTTAAAGCAGCTAATATAACTCCGCTATTGAAAATGCCAAGTGAAAATGTTATTATAAGAGCAGATGCAAGACACCTCTGGCGTGTTTTCCAGAATCTTCTGAGTAACATTTGCAAGTATTCGCAAAACGGCACACGCGCTTATATTGATGCGTTTGAGCGTGATGGTAAGGCGGTTATCACTTTCAGGAATATTTCAAAATATGAGCTTAACCTATCTCAGAAGGAGCTTATGGAACGGTTTGTTCGGGGCGATAAGTCGCGTAATACCGAGGGCAGCGGACTTGGACTGTCAATAGCCAAAAGTCTTGTAGAGCTTCAAAAAGGAGAAATTAGAATCGAAACCGACGGTGACCTTTTCAAAGCAACCGTGGAGTTTGATTTATACAAAAATTAGAGGAAAAGCTATGATTACGGAAAACAGGAAGAAAATTTTAAGCGCAGTATCGATTATTGCTTTTATATTGTTTTGCGCGGTTGTCGGTTGGTATATCGGCAGACCGATGGTGCAGTTTGTGTCCGAGCCTGAAAAGTTTCGTGCTTGGGTTGAGCAGAGCGATATTATGGGTAAAATTTACTTCATTTTGATGGTGATGTTTCAGGTAGTCATAGCCTTTGTCCCTGGTGAGCCTTTGGAAATTGGCGCAGGGTATGCTTTTGGCGCTATTGAGGGTACGGTTTTAAGTCTTATCGGTATTGCGCTCGGCAGTCTGCTTGTTTTCGCGCTTGTGCGAAAATTCGGTATAAAATTGGTTGAGGTGTTTTTCACCTTTGAGAAAATCAAATCGGCAAAGTTTTTGCAAAACCGCAAAAAAGTGGCATTTCTTGTGTTTCTAATGTTTTTCTTGCCAGGCACACCGAAAGACTTGCTTACTTATTTTGTAGGTCTTACTGATATTAATACAAAACACTTCTTTATAATCGCAACCTTTGCGCGAATTCCGTCGGTAGTGACTTCGACCATCGGCGGAAGTTTCTTAGGCACCGAAAAATACACCTTTGCCGTAATTGTTTTTGTAATCACATTTGTCATTAGTGTTACAGGTTGGGTTATATACAACCGAATGGGAAGAGAATAGTTTAAGGCTATGCGAAAGCATAGCCTTTTTGGTTGACAAAACTGTGGTTGTATTATAAAATTATTGTAGTAAGTAGAAAAGGGGATTATTATGTCGGTTAAACTTTCACCCTCGCTTTTAGCGGCTGATTTTATAAACCTTAAGGACGAGCTTTTAAAACTCGAAGAAAACAAAACTGATATGCTACATTTTGATGTTATGGACGGTGTGTTTGTGCCGAATATCTCCTTTGCCAATCCGATTTTAGCGCAGATTAAGGCAAACACAAACATTCCGCTTGATGTTCACCTTATGATTGACCGTCCGCACAGATATATTAAAGAATTTGCAAAATCGGCAGACTTCTTAGGCTTCCATTTTGAAGCGGGAAGCGACGTGGTTGATACCCTGAAAGAGATAAGAACTTGCGGTTGTAAGTCCTGTCTTACAATCAAGCCTTGCACTAAAGCAGAGGAAATTTTTGAGTTTTTACCCCTTTGCGATATGGTGCTTGTAATGTCGGTTGAACCTGGTTTTGGCGGTCAGTCCTTTATGCCCGAGTCTTTAGATAAGGTTAAGTCGCTGAGAGCGGAAATCGACGAAAAAGGCTATAACACTCTTATCGAAATTGACGGTGGTATCAACGGCGAAACCGCGCCTTTGGCAATAGAAGCAGGCGTTGATGTTCTAGTGGCGGGAAGTTATCTCTTCGGCGACAAAATGGCAGAGAGAATGGAAATTCTTAGAAGTCTTTAGAAAAGTATTTGCCAAAGGTTCTCACGGCATTTTTTGCGATTAAAAGCTTACCGTGTTCCTTTGTGTATTCGGTTTCAAAATAGCTTTTACTCCAGCGAAGGCAGTATTCACCTAAGGTTAAAAAACACGGTTTGTAGCTACGGGAGGAAATTATGAGCCGATAATCGTTTTCGGTTTTATAAAGCATACTTTTAAAATTGATTTTAAAGCGGTATAAAAACAGAATACCCAAAGTCAGCGATTCGCAGTCGCCGAAGATAAAAAGGTATTCGCGCGTGTTTTTATACCGCTTATTATTTTGTTTTGCATTTGAAACGGTCATAAAATCTCTCCGACGGGGCAAAATAGATTTGGTGATACTGTGAAAAGAAATGTGCGTTTGTTTTTTAAGTCAATGCTTTTAACCGTTTTAGCAATAGTTTTGATAGTTATAGGATATTTTACCGCCGATTTCCTGTTTAGACCTATGTAGAAAGAGAGCCGAAATTTTTAAATTTTGACTCTCTTTTTTATTATTATTCGTCTTCGAATTCTTCTTGACAACTACAGGACGGACCGTTTTCGACATTACAGGGACGCGGTGGGAAAAAGTCGTCAACAGGGAACTGAATTTTGCTGAAGGTATCGCAAGGATGGTCGGTAGAGTTTCTGCATTGTTTTTCGGGTATGCAGAAATCGTAAACGGGGATAAGCATCTGCACATTGCGGATAAGCTGTACGACGGTGAAAAGACCGATTGTGACAAAGATTGCGGGTGTGCCGTTTTGAAGTTCGGTCACAACATTTCCGCCGATTGCTTCGCAAACACATTCGGGAACACAGCAAACGCTGTCGTAACAGTCGCGTATTTCACAAAGCCGTGCCGAAAGCGGTACGGGGTCAACTGTGCTTACAACACATTTTGGCATATTGTTGCTGTGGATTGTGTTGTTTGAACCACGCGTACATTCGTTGCCTAAAACATTCGAGAAGGTTTTAACACAGCCGTCACTACCAAAAAGGATAACCTTTTTGTTGAAGGATGCGATACCGTTTATGATTTTAGGGCAACCGCGTGAGGAAGTGTAAAGGTCGAACGATAAGAGGAAGAAGAATGTAAGGTCGCAGGAAAAATAGCCTTTGTTAAAGTTTACGGGTTCAACATCTATAAAAACATTAAGTACTTCTGCGCTTCTGAGACGAACACTCACCGCGTGGTTTATGAGCGCTTGGGTTTCGGGCAGGAAGAAGCACCGCAAATCCTCCAAGCAATCTCTGTCACAGCAGGAATCGTAAACTCTGCCAGCATCAATACAAACGGCTTCTTTGAAGTCGCCGCAGGGCGCACAGCCGTTTCTTAAATCTGCCATAGAATAGCCTCCTAAAAAATTTTTAAGTCGTGTTACAACTCAATATATACTATGTTTTTGAGGTGAATCGGTGAAAAATATTGACTTAAAGGTTCAAAAGGCGTAAAATGGTGCTTGGTGATAATTTTGGAAAATAAACTCTGGTATAAAAGGGG
>JAZNLE010000029.1:0-5422 GCA_045578885.1 Acutalibacteraceae bacterium
TTGAGTACGAGGGCGATACAATCTATATCAACAAGGGTAGATTCCTTGGTAAATCAGGCCTTGTAACAATTGGCGGCAAAAAACGTTATATTGATAACGGTTATTGGACCGGTGCTACACAGCTTGTAACAATTGACGGTAAGCAGCTCTACATCAACAAGGGTTACTTCACAGGTGCATCAGGCCTTGTAACCATCGACGGCCAGAGACTCTATATTGATGGCGGTTACTTTACAGGCGCTACAGAGCTTGTTACAATCGGCGACAAGAAGGTTTATGTAAATAAGGGTAGATTCCTTGGTGCAACAGGTCTTGTAACAATCGATGGCAAGAAGATGTACATCAATAAGGGCTACTTCACAGGTGCATCAGGCCTTGTAACAATCGACGGTAAGAAGCTCTACATCAATAAGGGCTACTTCACAGGTGCATCAGGCCTTGTAACAATTGACGGTAAGAAGCTCTACATCAATAAGGGCTACTTTACAGGCGCATCAGGTCTTGTAACAATTGACGGTAAGAAGCTCTACATCAATAAGGGCTACTTCACAGGCGCATCAGGTCTTGTAACAATCGACGGTAAGAAGCTCTACATCAACAAGGGTTACTTCACAGGCGCTACCGGCATAGTAACCATTAATGGCAAGAAACACTATATCAATAAAGGCTACTTTACAGGTGCATCAGGCAAAGTTGTAGTAGGCGGCAAAACTTATACAGTTGTAAAAGGTATAGTGGAATAATAATTCAAATTTAGTACTCAACTCAGCTTGGTTGAGTTACAAATTAAAGAAAACCAAATAATTGAAGCATTGGTTTTAATTAGATTACCGATAATTCCCGCTGTTATGAGCGCGTGGATAATCTCATTATCTGAAAAGCCGTTTTTCTTTTGCTGATAGTAAAGCACAGCGGGTACAGGGGCGGTTACAATAGTTTCGCCCGAGGCATTTTGCTCGCTTACGGCAAAGGCGGTTCTTAACAACCAAAACAAAGTTCAAAAAGATATATCACAAGCACTTTTGAAGCTCAAAAAAGCAAGAATAGAACTTAAAAAAGCATAACAAAAAAAGGACGGTTGCCCGTCCTTTTTTTAGTCTGCATCATAGCGTGGGTTTCTGCGGAACAAAAGAGAAATACACCAAACACCTGCAAGAGCGATTACGGTGTATACTATTCTGCTGATAATTGCAGTACTGCCGCCGAATGCCCAAGCAACAAGGTCGAAACTGAAAAGACCGACAAGTCCCCAGTTGAGCGCGCCGATGATTACAAGAATTAAGCAAATTTTATCAAACATTTTTATCAACTCCTTTTGATTACTAATAGATTAACCTCAAAAAATAAAAATATTCAAAAAATAAAACCTTTCTTTCGAAAGGTTTTAAAATTTTATTCGATATTTAAAATATCGTTCATATCGTAAAGTCCTGAGGGCTTGTCGGCAATGAATTTTGCCGCTCTTAAGGCACCAACTGCAAAAACCTGTTTGGAATGTGCCGCGTGGGAGAGGGTTACGACCTCATCTCTGCCTGCGAAGATAACATCGTGCTCACCGACAATAGTACCGCCGCGTACCGAGTGAATACCAATCTCATTTTTGGGGCGTTTAGCGCGTTTTGAGTGGCGGTCATACTCGTAAGCGAGTTTATCATCAAAAACGCTGTTAACGGCATTTGCAAGCATTATAGCCGTGCCTGACGGAGCGTCAAGCTTCTGATTATGGTGTTTTTCGATAATCTCGATATCAAAGCCGTCGCCTAAAATGTTTGCCGCTTTTTTAGCCAATGAGCAAAGAAGATTAACGCCTAATGACATATTAAAGGTGAAAAACACAGGAATTACCTTTGAAGCGGCTTTGATTTTTTCGATCTGCGAATCGCTGTAGCCTGTTGTAGCAATTACAACGGGCAATTTTTTCAGTATCGCAAAGTCTAACAAATCTTCAAGCAAAGCGACATTCGAAAAGTCGATTATAACATCGGCGTTTGCATTCACTTCCGCAAAGGATGGGAAGACGGGATAGTCCATACCGCTGTTGAATTTATCAACGCCTGCGACGATTTTTATATCTTCGTTCTCTTTGGCGCAGGCGGTAATGTTGTTACCCATTTTTCCACATGCACCGACAAGAATTGCTTTTAACATTTTTTCACATCCATTGATTTTAGATTAAATTACACTCTTTAAGTTTTTCTTTCAAGCGGTTTAAGGTGTTATTGTCCATTGGGTAGAGCGGCAAACGGCATTCGCCGACATCGAGTCCCATAAGATTCATGGCGGTCTTAACAGGAACAGGATTCACATCATAGAACATCGCGTTCATAAGACCGAGAAACTTGTTTTGAAGTGCCATAGCTTCGTTTGTATTGCCCTTTAAATACAAATCACAAATGTTATGAACTTCATTTGGTAAAATATTTGAAAGAACAGAGATAACACCGATACCACCAAGCGACAAAACAGGAACAGTCTGGTCGTCGTTACCTGAATAAATGTCTAAGTCATCACCGCAAAGGTACTTAATCTGAGCAATCTGCGAAATATCGCCCGAGGCTTCTTTTGTGGCAACAATGCGTTCGTGCTTTGAAAGTTCTTTATAGGTTTCGGGCTTGATATTAACGCCCGTTCTTGAGGGAACATTATAAAGAATAATAGGTTTATCTACGCGGTCGGCAATGTAATTGTAATGGTGAATAAGACCGTTTTGCGAGGTTTTGTTGTAGTAGGGAGTAACCATCAAAAGTGCATCAGCGCCGAGTTCTATTGCATCGTTACAAAGCTCAACCGAGTAAACAGTATCGTTACTGCCTGTGCCTGCGATAATCGGCACACGCTTATTAGCGGCCTTAACCGCAACCTCGATAACCTTTAAGTGTTCGTCATAGCGAAGTGTCGATTTTTCGCCCGTTGTACCGCAGATAACCAAAGCGTCAATACCGTCTTTGATTTGGCTGTTAACGAGGGTTTCAAGGCTTGCGAAATTAACACTTCCGTCCTTGTTCATTGGAGTTACAAGCGCCGTAGCGCAACCTTCGAAAATACGCTCCTTCAAAAAAACCACTCCTAAAAATTAGTCCATATAACCTTTAGCGCAAAGGAGTTCTGCGAGTAATACCGCACCGCCTGCTGCGCCTCTTAATGTATTATGTGAAACGCAAACGAATTTATAATCATATTGTGTGTCTTCGCGAAGACGGCCGATGGAAACTGCCATACCTTTTTCAAGGTCGCGCGTAAGCTTTGTCTGTGGCATATCGTCTTCGGTGTAGTAATTAAGGAACTGCTTGGGAGCAAGGGGGAGTTCTAGATCCTGAGGCTCGCCTTTGAAGTTGTTCCAAACTTCCAAAATTTCCTCTTTTGAGGGCTTATTCTTGAATGAAACATAAACAGCCGCCATATGACCGTCAGAAACGGGAACGCGCAAGCACTGTGCAGTAAATTTTGGGCTGTCGCTCGGTACGATTTCGCCGTTTTCAATCTTACCCCAGATTTTAAGCGGTTCTTTTTCGCTCTTTTCTTCTTCGCCGCCGATATAAGGGATAACATTGTCAATCATTTCGGGCCATCTTTCAAAGGTTTTACCCGCGCCCGAGATTGCCTGATAGGTGCAAACTAAAACCTTGTCGATACCGAACTTGTCAAGCGGATAAAGAGCGGGAACATAGCTTTGGAGCGAGCAGTTCGACTTAACTGCGATAAAGCCGCGCTTCGTGCCGAGGCGTTCTCTTTGTGATTTTATAATCTCTGCGTGGTCGGCATTGATTTCGGGGATAACCATAGGAACATCGGGAGTAAAGCGGTGAGCCGAGTTGTTTGAAATAACAGGGCATTCGTGCTTAGCGTATGTTTCTTCCAAAGCTTTGATTTCGTCCTTTTTCATATTAACTGCGCAGAAAACGAAGTCAACCTTTGATACGATTTCTTCGATATCCTTTTTGGCATCTAAAACAGTCATATCGCTGAATTTTTCGGGCATCGGAGAGGTCATTGCCCAACGGCTTCCAACAGCCTCTTTGTATGATTTACCTGCAGAGTTTGCACTTGCGGCAAGGCAGGTAACATTAAACCAAGGATGGTTTTCGAGCAAGAGCGCAAAGCGCTGACCAACCATACCTGTAGCACCGATAATTCCTACGTTAAATTTTTTCATTTTAAACAATCCTTTCAAAAATGCAAAATGTGCTTGATATATTAAACAATTTACAATATAATATATTACACATACACATTTATAATACCATTCATTGATATGTTTGTCAATTTTTTTGTGGGGGTTTTTATGAAA
Source organism: Acutalibacteraceae bacterium (assembly GCA_045578885.1). Taxonomy (GTDB): domain Bacteria; phylum Bacillota; class Clostridia; order Oscillospirales; family Acutalibacteraceae; genus UBA737. Next base: position 4,289 of record JAZNLE010000029.1, read on the forward strand.
ACAAGCGATTTTTATTACGATTTACCGCCTGAGCTTATTGCCCAAACCCCAATTGAGCCGAGAAACACTTCAAGGCTTTTAAAGTTGGATAAAATTTCGGGCGAAATCAAGCATACGAGCTTTAATGATTTGTCTTCGTTTTTAAAGAAAGGTGACTGCCTTGTGCTTAATAACACAAGGGTTCTTCCCGCGCGACTTTACGGCACGCGAGAGGATACAGGCGCGGTTGTTGAGTTTGTTCTTTTAAAGCAAAAAGGTGTCAACCTTTGGGAATGTCTTGCAGGTCCTGGCAAAAAGGCAAAAGAGGGTTACAATTTTAAGTTTTCGGACGAGCTTTCTGCTACTGTTCGTGAGGTTTTGTCCGACGGTAACCGCGTTATAGAATTTTTCCCGAAGGGTGAATTTTTCGCAGTTCTTGATAAGGTGGGTCAAATGCCTTTACCACCTTACATAAAGGAAAAACTCGAGGATAAAGAGCGCTATCAGACGGTCTATTCCAAGGAATTAGGCTCTGCGGCGGCACCAACAGCGGGACTTCATTTTACAAATGAAATGCTCGAAGAATTAAAGCAAAAAGGCATCAAAATCGCTTATGTTACCTTACACGTGGGACTCGGTACTTTCCGTCCTGTAAAGGTTGAGGATATTACCGAGCACAAAATGCACTCTGAACACTATGTTATACCAAAAGAAACCGCTGATGTTATAAATGAAACTAAGTATAACGACGGTAGGGTTATTTGTGTCGGTACTACGAGTTGTAGGACGGTTGAAAGCGCAATGCAAAAGTTCGGTGAAATTAAAGAGTGCTGTGATGATACGAGCATCTTTATTTATCCAGGTTATAAATTTGGCTGTATGGACGGACTTATTACAAATTTCCATCTACCCGAAAGCACACTTATAATGCTCGTTTCGGCATTTGCAGGCTATGATAACACAATGAATGCCTACAAAAAAGCGGTTGAAGAACGCTACCGTTTCTTCAGTTTCGGCGATGCAATGTTGATTTTATAATTTGTAGGGGAGGGGTTCCCCCTCCTAAATAATAGGGTGTAATTATGTATAAATATATACTTTTAGATTTAGACGGTACTTTAACCGACCCCGAAATTGGCATTACTAACGGAGTTA
>JAZNLE010000030.1:0-17758 GCA_045578885.1 Acutalibacteraceae bacterium
GAATGTCCTGCTCCGCCGACTGTACCGTCAACATATATTCCGTCGGGCTTAATATTTAATGAATCTATGGTTTCATTTAGCAAAACCGAAAAATGTTTAAATTCCATAACTAAAACTCAAGCTCTGCCATAATATCGGCAATCGACTCAGGAGTAATACTTTCGTTCTCATCACGCCAGAGGGCTGTGTTCCAGATTTCAACCTTATTATTAACACCGAGAATGTCTGCCTTATCCTCTAAGCGAGCGTACTCACGAAGATTTGCGGGGACAAGTATTCTTCCCTGTGCGTCAAATTCAACATTAAACGCGTTAGCAAATAAGAAACGCTTTACAACGCTTGATTTGGTATTCGGAAGACTGTCTATCTTCTCAACAAACTTTTCCCATTCGGGCATTGAATAAACGCAAAGACAACGCTTTCCCGAAATATCCTGAGAAATGATAAACTCTTCACCGAGTTCTTCGCGGAACTTTGACGGGATGAAAACCCTGCCCTTTTTATCGATATTATGTTGAAAATTACCTAAAAACAAGATTTCCACCTCTTTTCGCACCACTTTAATGCACTTTAATGGATTTTCACTCCACTTTGCACCACATAAATATATTATAATGACACCAAATCCAAAAATCAAGTATTTTTTCAAAAAAAGTATTACAATTTTGAAATTTTTTATTAAAAACGCCTAAAGCCTGTAAAAAAGCATAAAAATAGCCCGATTTGGAAGCTCCAAATCGGGCATTACTGAGCACTATAATCGTGTTTTCTGTAAATTTTTATTTTTAATTTTTGTAACCTTAACTGTTTTTTGTTTTCTTGAAGAATTCTTTTATATTCGCTTATCAAACACTTTGGCTCCCTCTGACGAGGGAGCTGTTGAGCGTTAGCGAAACTGAGGGAGAGAAAATATAACAAAAATTATTCTTGGCTTATTCTCTCCCTCCGTCTTTTGTTACACAAAATCCACCTCCCTCGTCAGAGGGAGCCTAAAAGTGAAGAACGGCTGAATTTCTTCAACCGTTCTTTTCGGAGAATTATTTGTCTAAAAACTCAATCGTCAGTCAACACACAGAACCGTCCCCTGTGTTACTTTTCCCTGTCTTTTTCTAATACAATTTTTTTAGGAGTAGATTGCCATTCTACGTCTTCACTATAATTTATATGTTTTAATATCATATTACATTCCTTGTCTAATGTATAATCCGCAGTCATTATTAATGAAAATTGTTCACAAGAAAAGAACAATCTGCCGTCCCTAATTCCAATTTTCAACTCTATGATATCATCATTAATGAGTAAAGTTCCTGATAAGTCAGTGATTTGAAATTCGCTGTCATAATATGATTCAATATGCATATTATTAACGGAACTATACCATTTTGTGTCGTTTGGAATAATAGGGGTTCTTGATGGTAAAAAATTAAGATATAAAAACAATAATATAACAATTAGAAAACAAACAGATAATATTGCAAAAAATTTGTATTTTTTCATAGCAAATCACTCCAGTATAACTAATTAAAAAATATATCCAATAATAAAAGAACCGCCCATATAATCTTTCAACTTTTTTATACTTTTAAATTCTTCGGTCGTTTTAGAATTGCTATAAGCATTATAAACATAATACTTTTTACTTTTATAAACGACCATAACGGTATGTAATCCTCCAAATATATGCCAATCATTCCAAAAAGATAAGATTCCTTTTTTCTTTTCTTTTAATTTTTCTACCCAATCTTCAAATTTTTTAGTCTTCTTATAAGAAATATTATGAGCATCAAAATATTTGTATATATTTTTAGGATTTATACCAAAATGTCCTTTATTCCATGCCAAACCATTCATGTAACATTCACTAATTACATTTGGATAGTATTGAAATTTGCCTATTAGTTTCATAATATTATATATAGCTATTGTTTCGCAACCAACATTACAAATTTTAGCAGAATTAAATTTTAAGTTGGCAAATTTTGCGTTACATTGATTATAAATACAACACACAGAACCGTCCCCTATGTTATCCTTGTTATCCTTATCCAGTCAAGACACAGAACTGTCCCCTGTCTTCACTATTGTAATTTCGTATGGAATGCTAGCATAAATTACAACATTACTTTTGTTTTGTAAACTTTTTGATAGCTTAAACCAATAGATAGGATAAGGTCGAAATTCCGTTTCATTTTTGTTTTCAATAACGAAATCTTTGAAATTGATTCCAAAATTAGTAATTGTATCCCGATGAATACCAAAATCATCTAGTTCAGATATAAGTCCAGGTGGCAATTCGTACTGTTCATTATGAAAATACTCATTTTTTTGAAATTCCATTTCTGAGATACACAACTCGACGAAAATTCTAGTATAATTTTCATTCTTATCCGTAACTTTAAAGTCAATAACTTCACAAGATAATTCATTTGCCTTAATTAAATCTAATACACCACCCGTATCATAAGAGCCTTTTAAATCATTATTTTTGCATGACACAAAAGAGAATATCAAAATTACAATAACAAGACATATTACTAACATTTTTTTCATAAAATCACTTTCCTATTTTTTTTAATAAGGTAAAAATCGATAGAAATTTATATCCTATAGAACAAAAACCAGTAATTTTTTTATTTGATTTTTTGCTATATAATATAAATCCTTGATGCGGACGAGGTTTAATGCACCAACCTTTAAAAATGTCATCGCCGACTACAGAGTGTATAACAGAATTTATTTTTACAGATTGATTCCTATTAACTGAAGTTGGTTGTAACATATTTAATTGCTTATGAGTTCTACAATGTGTACCATCGCAACACACGAGTTGTCTTATATCGTTACCTAGATAAAAACGCGTTGCAGGATTTGAATCAATGTAATCTAAATGACCAGCATTACAGACTAATAAAAGTAAAGTATCAATCTTTCTTTTGACTAATTTTTTGAAATTAACATACTCTACCCACTTTGGATTGCCGTGTAAATTAATGATTACTATATCAATTTTAGCCAATTTTCCATCTCTATTAGTACACTTTTTATTCCATACTTTTCGAAAATCAGATTCGCTTTTAACCAAATAACTATAGACAATATATTTTTGTTTGAGTAATTTTATATTCCTTTTAGCAGATGGTTCTTGAAATCCACCATAAATATACATTACATAATTACCCCAATAATCAACAAAACAAATTGGACTATTATCACAATATGTAACTAAGTTATAACTTATTAATGAATAATTAGCACCAAGATATATAACCTCATCCCCATTCACAAACCTACCAACCTCAGCATCGTAGTAACGAGACTGCAGGTAATAGAGATTTGTCTCACGGTCAAAGTAGTAACCGCGGTAGCGGAATGGGTTAATGTGGGCAATTTCGGCATTTTTAGAACTTGGTTCAACTTCGCACTTACCCCAAGCGTCGTAAGAGTAACGTGCTACAACCTCGCCGTCCTTATCGGTAATAGCGATAATGTCGCCCTGCAAGTTCTTCATGAAGTAGTAAGGTGTGCTATTGTAAACAATACCGCAAACCGAATCTTCGTTGTCGAAAACAGTTTCGAGAATATTATCTAACCAAACTTCCCTTAATATTTTAGCACCATCGAGGTAAAAATCGTGTCGAATTTCGTCGACAGTTTTAGAAGTTCTTATACCATTTGCGTTATAGGTAAAGGTCGTGTTATCAAAGGACTTTAACTGTCTGCCTTTTTCCCAAACGAGCGTATGACCCTTGTAGCTTATGGGATTGCCCTGTGCATCGTAATGGATAGCCTGACCGCCAATGAAAGCCAAACGGTCTTTCCAAACGCCGTTATAAACATAATCTATGCCGTTTTTGGACTTGATATTACCGTAGTTGTCATAGGTCATTTCGCTTATAACTTCGCCGTTTTTGGTTTCAGTCAAAAGTTGACCTAAACTGTCATAAGAATACTCAGTAACACCGTCTACAGAGTCAACAACCTTTGTTATTCTTTCCTCGGCATCATATTCGTAGTCGATAGTTCTGCCGTCCTGGAAAGTGATTTCACTTACAAGCTGGGTAGTAGGTGTTGACTTGAGCATTTTGTTATCCTTATGCTCTTCCGTTACTTCACCGTTTACATAGTCAAACTGACGTGACACAAAGCCAGAGCCAAGTTGAAGCTCGTCAAACTCTTTTCGACCAAAGCTATCGGTCTTAGAAGTGCTGACAAAGCTATGTTCACCAATTTCAGTCTTAACAAGCTGTGACTCATTTTCAGCGGTAGTGTAAGAAATAATCTGCTCATTACCGTCTGCCCATACAATACGCTTTTTGGTGAGTGTATTTTCGTCATCATAGTAATAACGCACCGAGCAAACAAGTGTTTTTGAACCGATAAGTCCCGATTCCGTTGATACATAAAAGTTTTCAAAAAATGTAATATCGCTTTCGGTAGACTGCTCAAGTCTATCGTTTTCGTATGTATAATTATACATTTTTTTAGCCAGCATGTCAATAGTAAGCACTATTTCACCCTGCGCACTGTAGCCGTATTTGTAATGTGCGGTAAGGTTACCCGAAGCATCATACCAATGTTCAGCTATCATATTACCCTTGCCGTCATAGGTAGCGGTCATCTTGTCACCATTGGCATAGGTCATTTCTTTAAGTCTGCCGTTGTTTTCTTTGTAGGTGTAGGTTATAAGCTTACCGTCAGATTTGCCGTCAATAGCAATGCTTTCAAGGTTATGGAAAGCGTTATACTGTAGAACGTACTTTAAGCCGTCACCGCGGACAATTTCGGTAAGGCTATCGAAACTATCGTAAGTGTAAGAAACTGTTGCAACCTCGTCACCGTCAGCGTTTTTGCTTGTAACCTTGGTTGTTCTGCCCGAATCGTCGTATTCGTAAGCGGTTTTGTTGCCGAGTCGGTCGGTAATTTCTTTGTTTCTTGAAGTAACACCGTCAACCTCGTATTCGGTCTTGTTACCGCGAGAGTCAGTTTCAGTCAAAAGGTTGTTACCGTCTTCGTCAAAACCAAATGAGCGGTAGATTGTGCCAAATTCACCGTCGGTATAGGTGGTTTCGGTCAAGATATTACCAAAAGCATCTGTGAGCTCTTCAAAATCCAAAATTTCTTCAGTTTCTTCTTCAGTTTCTTCGGTCACTTCTTCTGTTTCGGTTGTGGTTTCTTCTTCATCCTCGATAACGAAATCTTCTTCGGTAAGCTTTGTTTCAAAGGCGGTACGAACAAGCTCGATATCGTCAAAGTACGCTGTGCCTTGGTTAAAGTCATAATCACAGAACACTTCAACATTTGAAACTTCGGCAAATTCTTTCTTTGCAAATTCCACCGATGCAAACTGCCATTCGGTTGTAAGAGTTGAAAAATCTGCAGTTTCGGTTTGAATGTGTGGAGTTTCTTCGGTATGGTCTGCATAATAGATTACTGCTCTCAAACGGAAGGTAGGTTTGTTTTCTTCACTGCTTTCAGAAAGCGGTGTACCCTTTGCCCAACCCGAAAGCTTAAAGGTTTCGCGTGTTTCTTTTGCTGTTTTTACTGCAACTGACTGATGAGTGTTTTTGGCTTTCGCAGTATCGCCGTTTATCGCCAACGCGCCGAAGAAACGGAAACCTTCATCATAACTATATTCGGCATTATCAAGATTCCAACCCAGACCTAAGGACTCATTAGCATCAGATAACAAGTTGTAAGAATTGGCTGTTGGGTTGCCCTCAAATTGCGGTGCTTGTATTTCAACCTCACCCGCACCGTCAACCAAAATTTGAACCTTAAACGACATATTACCGCCATGAAATGAAGCGCTTACTCTTACAAATTCACTGTCGGCAATTCTTAGCTTTTCACTTTGGGCCAATACTACATCCACTTCACTGTCATAAATTCTGAGATATACACCATCACTTTCATTTTCAAAGCCTGATTTCACACGCATATAAGCAGAGAACGTGTATTCATCGGTTTGCGTACCGATTTCCTGTTGTAAACCAACACAAGTGCCGTCAGTATCGGTTGTTGTAATTTTTAAATAACTTTTACCGAATTTGGCAACCTTTTCATCCTCTAAAACTTGGAGTGTTGTTTTTTCGATGTCTACGTTAAGTTTTTTCCAACCGCTTAATGTACTGTCAAAAATATGACCCAGCAAAAGATTATTAACAGCAGTAATGTTGTTGCCGTCTTCATAAGGTGTTTCGGGTGTTGAAGTTTGCGAATAGTATTGACTGTAAACATCGCCGTCTTCATCAAAAAGATAAACCGTGCTAAGTCTTGGCTCATTTGTTGTTACAACAGTTCTGCCAACGGGGTTTGAATAGGTGATTGTAGTTACAACGCCCTCTTTCTCGGCACCGTCTGCAAAACCTGTTTCGGTTATTTGAGTTACCTTGTTATTTGAAATGAGATATTTCATTTTATAAACCGTTGTATTATTTTCAAATAGTTCAACCGTTATACTGTTATCATTTTGTGTAGGATAGGTGATTTCCGCCTTTTGACCGTTCGGGTAGATAACTCTTGTGAGCTTATTGCTTATGTAACTGTAAGCGATTTGTGTACCGTCAGGCGCTACGATTGATTTTAGAAATTTGCTGCTATTATAAGTAAAATTAAACTCTCTGCCGGCACCGTCAATAACCTTTGCAAGCTTTCCGTCCTCATAGACAAACTCGTTTGTATTACCTTTTTCGTCAGTGATTTTTACAAGTCTGCCCATTTCGTCAAATAAGTAATCATCGCCGTTTTTAAGAATACGTGTACTTTCGTCATACTCAAGCTCACCGTCTTCTTCCGAAGACTTGTATTTATTTTGCTCGCTTGTAGGCTTTAAAACAATTTCCTCGCCGTCCTCGGTTGTGAAGATATAGTCTTCACCATTTTTAACCATACTCTGCATTACATTGAGTTTAAAACCGTGCCCCAGTTTCATTGCACTAAAATCAGCAGTATGAATTCCAAGCTCATTATTAGCTGTAAATTGCGCGTCGCTGATTTTACCGTCGTAGCTGTGACTTATAGTAATTGGCATTCTGTTACCGCCGAAGCTAAAGTCTTCGCTTTCAAAGCTTAAAGTACCGTCAAGTAAGTTTACACTACCTTGACCAAAACGTCCAAGCTCCTGTGTGATTTGTTTTCCATAATTTTTCATAATTTTTTCTCCTTTTGAAAAATATTTTGTTGTCCGGACGAATATATAATACTTATTTTAAACCCGACATTCCCCGACATCTTTTCAAAATTAGTAAAAAATCACAGAAAACCGCATAACTAAGCCAAAAAAATCGTTCGACAACTTTCGCCATTTGGATAATTTCGGCAAAACCAAACAAAAATTCACAAAAAATTGAACCACTGCGTTTTCGCAGTGGTTCATAAAATATTATTTATTCAAGTTCAAATGCGCCTGTGTAAAGGCTATAATATTTACCCTTTTGAGCGATAAGCTCTTGGTGGCTTCCGCGTTCGATAATTTCGCCCTTTTCCAGCACCATTATAACATCGGAATTCTTAACGGTTGAAAGTCTGTGAGCAATAACAAAAACCGTTCTGCCTTTCATAAGGCTATCCATACCCTTTTGAACAATGGCTTCGGTACGGGTATCGATACTAGAAGTCGCTTCATCGAGTATCATAACAGGCGGGTCAGCAACTGCCGCACGAGCGATTGCAATAAGCTGTCTTTGACCTTGCGAAAGGTTTGAGCCGTTATTAGAAAGCTCGGTATCATAGCCTTTGGGAAGACGGGTTATAAAGTCGTCCGCGCCCGAAAGTTTTGCAGCTTTGATACATTCCTCGTCAGTGGCTTCAAGTCTTCCGTAACGGATATTCTCCATAACCGTGCCTGTAAAGAGGTTGGTATCCTGCAAAACGATACCTAAAGAACGGCGCAAGTCCGACTTTTTAATTTTGTTGATGTTAATGCCGTCATATCTGATTTTGCCGTCTGCGATATCATAGAAACGGTTGATAAGATTTGTAATAGTGGTCTTACCTGCACCCGTAGCGCCGACAAAGGCAACCTTTTGACCTGGTTTTGCATAGACGCTTACATTCTTAAGAACAGGTTTATCCTCGACATACGAGAAGTCAACATCAAAAAGTCTCACATCGCCCTCGAGCTTAGTATAAGTGAGGGTTCCGTCACCGTGGGGATGCTTCCAAGCCCAAACACCTGTACGCTCTTGGGTTTCGGTAATGTTGTCGTTCTCGTCGATTTTTGCGTTAACGAGTGTTACATAACCGTCGTCAACTTCAGGCTCGGCATCCATCAAATCAAATACGCGTTCTGCGCCTGCAAGACCCATTACAATCGAGTTAATCTGCTGTGAAACCTGATTAACATTACCTGTAAACTGCTTGGTCATATTAAGGAACGGAATTACAATACTGATACTGAGCGGTAAACCCGAAAGACTGAAATTCGGCACCTTTGCCAAAAGCAACAAACCGCCTACCATAGCGATAATAACATATAATATATTACCAATATTCATATTGATAGGTCCTAAAATATTCGCATAAGCGTGAGCGCGTTTACTATCTTCACAGAGTGCATCGTTAACCTTGTCAAACTCACTGAGGCTTTTATCCTCGTGGCAGAAAACCTTAACAACCTTCTGGCCGTTCATTATTTCCTGAATATATCCTTCTGCTTTACCAATAGCTTTTTGCTGACGGATAAAGTACTTCGCCGAGCCGCCGCCCACCTTCTTTGTCACAAGGAATAAAAGGAAGACTCCAAAAACTACAACCAAAGTAATCCAGATACTGTAGCTGAGCATAATCGCAAACACAGTCACAACAATAATGCCTGCCTGCAAAAGCGCGGGTATAGACTGCGAAACTAACTGACGGATAGCGTCGATATCGTTGGTGTAATGGCTCATTATGTCGCCGTGCTTATTTGTATCAAAATACTTAATAGGTAAATTCTGCATAGTGCTGAAAACATTCTTACGCATCTTACCCAAAAAGCCCTGTGTGATATATGCCATAAGCTGTGTATGAGCAAGTACCGATAAAAGAGATACGACATAGAGCGAAGCCAAAGCTATGATTTTCGGAATAATAACTTCCTTTGCGCCTGCCCAATCGGCAGCTTTGTAAAACTGTTCAATAGCCGCCAAAATCTGCTGATTGAAAATCGCGGGCATTGTGGCAACGATTGCCGAAAACACTATACAAACACACGCAACGGGAAGTAACACGGGATAACTTTGCCAAAGCATTTTAAGAGTGCGCTTTAATGCCTGACCGTTGAATTTGCGGATTGCGGGAACACCCTTTGGTAAATTTTGCGGTGCGGAATTACTTGGTTTACTCATTATCGTCACCTCCGCTTGTCTGCTGTTCATATACTTCGCGGTAAATCTCGCTATTTTTAAGCAAGTCTTCGTGCTTGCCGACATTGACAATTTTACCGTTTTCCATAACTATTATAAGGTCTGCATCTTCAACCGATGCCACCCTTTGCGCAATAATAATCTTTGTGGTTTCGGGGATAAACTTCTTAAAGCCCGAACGGATAAAGGCATCGGTCTTGGTATCAACCGCGCTTGTTGAGTCGTCAAGAATCAAAATCTTCGGCTTTTTAAGAAGCGCACGCGCAATACAAAGTCTTTGCTTTTGGCCGCCCGATACATTAGTACCGCCCTGTTCTATATATGTGTCATACTTTTCGGGGAAGGTTTCAACAAATTCGTCAGCCTGAGCCAATTTGCAAGCCTCGGCAATTTCCTCGTCGGTGGCATTTTCGTTACCCCAACGCAAGTTATCCTTAATAGTACCCGAGAAAAGCTCGTTCTTCTGAAGAACCATTGCAACATTTTCGCGAAGAGTTTTAATATCGTAATTTCTAACATCAACTCCGCCGACAGTGACACTGCCCTCTGATACATCGTAAAGACGGGGTATGAGTTGCACAAGTGAGGACTTACTCGAACCTGTACCGCCGATAATACCGACGGTCATACCCGACTTAATTTCAAGATTTATACCCTCAAGCGCGAATTTCTTTGCTTCGCTGTTGTACTTAAAGCTTACATTATCGAAAACAATCGAACCGTCTTTTACTTCCATAACAGCATTTTCGGGATTGTTGAGGTTAGGCTCTTCATTAAGCACTTCACAGATACGCTTCATAGATTCAAGTGACATTGTAATCATAACATAAATCATTGAAAGCATCATAAGCGACATCAAAATCTGCACGCCGTAGGTAAGCATTGCTGAAATCTGACCGACATCAACCGTGAGTCCTGCGCTTGTGATTACAAGGTATGAACCCAAGAAGAGAATCACAACGGTGTTAAAATACATACAAAACTGCATTATAGGCATATTAAAGGCTACAATGCGTTCTGCCTTTGTAAAATCCTCGGTAATGCCGTCTGCGGCAGAAGCGAACTTCTGCTTTTCGTAATCTTCGCGCGAGAAACCTTTTACAACGCGCATTGCACGGACATTTTCTTCGATAGATTCGTTAAGGCGGTCATACTTTTTAAACACGCGTCTGAAAGCAGGCATTGCCTTTTTGCTTATAAGGAAAAGTCCGAAAATCAAAACAGGAACCACCACCACAAATGAGGTTGCCAAAGCGCCGCCCATTCTGTAGGCTGTCACAACCGAGAAAATAAACAGCATAGGACTGCGGATAGCAGTACGGATTATCATCATATAAGACATCTGCACGTGGGTGATGTCGGTTGTAAGTCTTGTTACAAGCGAGGTTGAGGAGAATTTGTCAATATTCGAGAAAGAAAATCTTTGAATTCTCTCAAACATATCGCGGCGAAGATTTCGCGCAAAGCCCGAAGAAGCTTTCGAGCAGGTAATTGCCGCAATACCGCCGCAAGCGAGCGACACAAGCGCCATACCGATTAAAATCAAGCCTGTTTCCACAACGCTCGATATCGGTGCGCCGTTTTTAATATTGTTTACAAGGTCTGCCGTAAAGAAAGGAATAAGCACCTCTATTACAACCTCACCCATAATAAATATGAGGGTTAGAATAGACGGCAGTTTATTCTCTCTTATACTTTTTGCTAAGGTTTTAATCATTGCTGTCCTCCATGTTTGCTATTAGCTTATCCGCGACTTCCAAAAAGCTCTCTACTTGACTGTCAGTGAGTCCTTTTCTCAACCGCGTTTCCCTTTCGTTTATACTTTCAAGTACGGCTTTATGAATATTTGCTGCCTTTTCGGTCAGCACTATCTTTTTAAGCCGCGCATCGTGACCGACACTTTCTCTTTTAATAAATCCATTTTGCTCCATAGTTTTCAAAATATTACTTGCAGTGGAACGGCGGATCGAAAACTCGGCTTCAAAATCTTTTTGGAATATATCCTTGTCGCTGTTATCGTAAAAGTAAGAAATTGCCCAACCGTTAATGCCCTTAGGCAGATTTATGCCGAGCTCGTCCTTTCCTTTTTCAAAATCGCGCTTTATTAAGTTGGATAACATCCGCACTTTAAAGCCTATATCATTATTCTTTTTCATGCTTCACCTCACACCAATTGTTAGCACCCTAACATTTTATCATTCTATCCCCTATAAGTCAATAGTAAAATTATGAATTTTTAATGAATACACATATAAAAAACGCAGGGTTTCCCCTGCGTTTTTTCAGTTTATCGGTACTAATATCATTTTCTTACCGCACAAGTCTTCGGTTTCGAGTCCGTTTATCGACATTATTTCTTCGATACTCGCATTGTACTTCCGCGCAACATCCCAGACACAGCCCTCTTCCCCTGTAAAGCAAATCACCATACCGCCTTTTTTGTGACTGCAAGACGGTTTTTCGGTATCAACCGTCATATCGCACAATAGCTCGATATCGGTCTTTTCGTATATCGCACCGCTAACATTCAGCTCGGCTCTGATTTCGAGGCAATTCGCAGTAAGGATCGTAAAATTGAGCGAAGAAATATCAATATCGGGGGTTAGTGACAGGTTATCGCTATGGCAGTTTACAGGATATATCCATTCAAAATCGGCAGATTTTTCATAGAACACAACATTTTCGTCCTCGTTACATACCACCATTCCGATTAGTATCACAGCCGAAAGACAAAGCTTACCTTCTTCGAATTTCACCTTTTTAGATGCAACCTCGCCCCAGATATCGATAACCGAGGATATATTTTCGCTAAGCTCTATGTTCTTTTTAAAATGACATCTTTCACTAATATTTTCACAGATTCTCGAAAACGGCAACGAGCTTTTTACAACTTCTGTTGCAAAACGGGTAGAAAACGCATCCTCTATAACCGCGATATCATTGACACAGTAGCTTTCGCACTTGAGAAGAATTTTGGCATTAACCGAAAAGCTTCGGCAGTCGCCTGTCATCGCCGCAAATGGCTTGATTTCGAGGGTTGCCAATTCTGCTTTGATATCACATTTACAAAGCTCACTAACGCCCGTCATTTCGACAATCTGACTGAACGGGAATGTCGCCTTGACAAGCTGAGGAATATTAGCCGACTCTGCCCAATAAAGCACAGTCACCGCCATTTCGCCCTTTGCCACAACCTTGTCGTTTATGACCTTACATTCATTAACAGTCGGCACAGCGTCATATCTTATGACATTCATTATCGCAGGCTGAGTGTTGCCGATATTTATTTCGTCCTCGATAACAAGATACTTTTCACGGTAACCCATCGGCACAGTTGCAGGCGCTACCGAGCGTTTGAGCTGTACCGCATCGCCGTCATAATCCGAAACGATTTGGTTAGACTTACGCTTGAACACCCGAATTTTGATACTCGCCGCGCCGTGAATATCAACCTTTCTGCCCGTAACCGCGCGACAGTTGATATAGTCGCACTTGATAGATGCCGTAAGGTTTGCATCGTCACATTCCTCGGGCATTTCTTTTGATTTACTGAACGGATACATATACTCATAAGAGCAGAGGTTATTATCCTTATCACAGTACAAAAGGGTTATAACCACCGTTCCGTCAACCGTAATATTCTTACCAGTTATCCCCTTTGAAGTGATGCGCGCTACCGCCTTACACTTAAAAATTTTCGAAATATCGGGGCAGTAATCGGGCAGGGTGAAATCTACATCTATCGGCTGTTCACAGGTGTCGCAAAAAATGTTTTTATTATAGAATACACCCGTTTTTAAAGCTTTGTTGTCCATAATTTTTCCTCGCTTCACAACTTTGTTAGTAAAGTTTATGAAACGAGGAAATGTTTTATTACACTATTTTCACAATATTTTCCATTGATTTTACGATAACATTTTCGGGTATTACCCCTCTTAATGCTGTAAGCGGATAAACTCGGCTGTTTTTACCGATTACTGTCCCTGGGTTTACTACGCATCCGCAACCGACATCAGCGCCGTCGGCTAAAATTCCGCCGATTTTACGAAGACCTGTTTTAATATCAGTTTCAGCGTGGATAACAACCTCTTTACCGTCGGACTTTAAGTTAGAGCAAACCGCTCCCGCGCCCATGTGTGCTTTATTGCCTAGGATAGAATCGCCGACATAGTTATAATGCGGAACCTGAACCTTTTCTATCAAAATGCAATTTTTAAGCTCGGTCGAATTGCCGATAACACAATTAGGTCCCGTAATTACATTTCCGCGAAGAAATGCGCTCGGGCGAATTTCTGTACCGCTACCGATAATCGCAGGTGCTTCTATTACGGCCGATGGGTGAATTTTGACATTCTCACCCACGAGCACCCCGTCTGCAATCTCGGTAAAACCGTCAATTCCGTCTTTAATCAGTTCTTTAATATAATTCTTTATCTCAGGTAGCATTTCCCAAGGATATTCTGCATTTTTTAAAAGCTCTTCTAAATACGGAACTTTGCAATCAAATAAATTTGCAGTTTTTATATCATTACTCAACCGAATGTCCCCTTTCGACTATGAAATCTGCAAGTCTTTTTGCATATTCTTCGGAGTTTTCTTCGCTTTCTACCATAACGCGAACAACAGGTTCTGTACCGCTCTTTCTAAGCAAAATTCTGCCCTTGCCGTTTATCATTTTTTCGATATTTTCCTTTTCGGCTAAGACAGAAGCATCAGCAAAAACCGCGCCTTTGTCTTTTACTCTTATATTCTTAATTACCTGCGGATACACTTTCACAGGCTCGGCAAGTTCAAAAAGACTTAATTTACTTTCGCAAACCTCTTCGGTAATCATAATAGCGGTCAGCAGTCCGTCACCTGTGGTGGCGTATTTTTTAATTATAATGTGTCCCGATTGCTCACCGCCTAGAGAATAATCATTCTTTTGCATACTCTCATAAACAAAGCGGTCGCCAACATCAGTCATAACACACTTCATTCCCGCTTTTTCGAGCGATTTTACAAAACCGCTGTTGGACATAACCGTCGCGACGACGGTATCTTGATTAAGCATTCCGCGGTTTTTAAGTCTTTTGCCGAGTATATAAAGCATTTTATCCCCATCAACCACATTTCCGTTGTGGTCAACAGCGATACAGCGGTCGCAGTCACCGTCAAAAGCGAAACCTAAATCAAGATGATTTTCTTTTACAAGACGGCAGAGATTTTCAATATGTGTTGACCCGCAGTCGCGATTTACATTTAGACCGTCGGGAGTATCGCCCACAACCTTTACCCGTGCGCCGAGTGCTGCAAAGACCGATTTTGCCATCATCCAACTAGCCCCATTAGCACAGTCAAGACCGATTTTTAAATTTTTATAAGAATGAGATGCTACCGAAATAAGATAACCTATATAACGGTTTCTGCCCGAAATATAGTCGATAATTCTACCGATTCTTTCCTTAACAGCGAGCGGTAAATCCTTGCCTGTGATTCCAAGAGATTCTAAATCACCGTCTAGATAATCTTCAATGAAAGCTACCGTAGTATCATCTAATTTTTCGCCGTAGCGGTTGATAACCTTAATACCGTTATCGTAAAAAGGATTATGCGATGCGGTTATCATTATACCACAGTCAAATTCATCCTGTTTCGTAACATAAGAAATGCTCGGTGTAGTGGTAACGTGAAGCATATAAGCATCCGCTCCCGAAGCGGTGATACCTGCAACTATCGAATATTCGAGCATATAACTCGAAAGACGGGTATCCTTACCTATCACTATTCTCGGGCGGTAGTTGAAATTTGTGCATCCAGAAAGCACCGAAGAATAATACCAACCAAGGAAACGACCGACTTTGTATGCCTGTTCGGAAGTTAAATTTATATTAGCTTCCCCTCTAAAACCGTCTGTGCCAAAATATCTGTTTTTCGGCTTTTCGGTCTTAAGGAAAGGATTGACCGCAAAATCCTCCGATAAAAGTTCATCTGCCGAAATATTAAAAAATCTGCACAGCGTTATAATCTTGTCGATTTGAGGAAGCGCTTGACCTGCCTCCCATTTCGAAACCGACTGACGAGAAACCTCTAGCATTTCAGCCAACTGTTCCTGTGATATATCTTTTGCTGTTCGAAGATTATAAATCTTTTCACCGACTGTCATAAGAATACTCCTTTTAATGTATTTTATCCAATGATATCAAAATTTTTTCCTTTTATCAACCAACTAAAGTTTTATTTTTTCGCAACCCGCGGTTGCTAAATGGTAATTTTTTTGATTTTTTTACTCTTTAAAACCACGATGTTGCGAATTTTTGCAAACTTTTATTTACAATCACATTTAATTGTTATATATATAAATATATATGTTGACATCAAAGCCAATAATGTAATATAATCTCATTAAAGAGTCAATTTTATCAAAGAGAAACTAAAAGAACATATCGAAAGCTTTAATAAAACCGATAACGAGCTTTACGTCAACTTTTACCTAATGAAAAAGCTTTCGAGTTTTTGAGCGAGCAAATCCCGCTTATCGACTGCCCCGATAAAAATTCCGAAAGAACACATTACTTCCGTCGGTAAATTTATAGAAAGCATCTAGAAGAAACTCCTCACAGTCATATTATAACCGAATTTTTGCCGAAAGTTGCCTGGAATAGACCTTATAATTCTATCAATCGCCCTGCCTGTTTCCACATTCGCGAGGGCAGATGGCTCAAAGACCGGTACGAATGGCTCAAAGAACACATAAACTTCTGGCTTGACGGCAAACATTACCTTCAGTAAAAAAAGATATTTTAGTAGAAACCTATTAAATTTAATACCGCTATAAAAAACTTACATAATTGCAGAAATATATTTTAAAAAAGGATGTTGAAAATGAACATAAAAACAAAGAAAATCGTTATGGCTGCACTAATGGCTGCACTTGCTTGCGTAGCAACAATGATAATTAAAATCCCTTCACCTCTCAAGGGATATCTGAATTTAGGTGACTGTATAGTATTAATGGCGGGCTGGATGCTTTCTCCTACATACGGTTTCCTCGCCGCAGGTCTCGGTTCCGCGCTTGCAGACGTATTTTCGGGATATTTAACTTATGCACCAGCAACCTTTGTTATTAAGGGCCTGATGGCACTAATTGCATTTTATGGTTTCAAGCTGCTTCATAACAAACTCGGCAACCTACCCTCAAGAATTATCAGCGGTGTTTTAGCGGAGATTATGATGATACTCGGTTATTTTGTGTTTGAGGGATTTTTGTATGGATTCATACCGTCACTTGTCAACATCCCTGCAAACGGCGTCCAAGGTGTTGCAGGTCTTATCATAGGTGTTGTGCTAATTAAGATTTTTGAGAAAAGCAAAATCATATTGGAATAAAGATATTCCTATGAATAAATCAATCTACGAAGCATATGTAATGAAAAGAGCAGCCATACAAGGCTGCTCTTTTTATAGCATCGTACATCCCCAATACACCACCCCATAAACTACACTTGCAATTGTACCATAAACAATAACAGGGCCTGCGATTTTGAACATATTAGCGCCGACACCTAAGACAAACTCTTCTGCTCGTGTCCACTTAGGACCCATTAGTTTGCAAAAATATTTACATTAAAACAGCGGTGTGGTATAATGAAATAAAGTGAGGTGTGCCGTATGACTAAAATTCAAAAAGATGAATATGTATTTGAAGTTGATATTGAGAAAACAATAGAGTATTATAAGACACATTCTCTTTGCGAATGTGATTATTGCCAGAACTTTTATGCCCAAATTGGCGGCAAGTTTCCTAACCTTGAATCCTTTTTTTCTGACTTCGGTGTGGATATAGCTAAGCCCGATGAATGTATGAGTGTTGAATTGGACAATACGATTCAGTATATTAGCGTTGACTATACCGTTTGCGGAAAAGTAGCAACTATGGGAGAATATGAGATTGACATACAAGACGATCAATTTTTTAGTCTTGTTATTACCGAAGGTTTTGCATCTCCAAACGAACAGACCGGCGAATATTTTACTATTTCGGTAAATAATATTTTTGAATTACCATGGGTATTGGATAAACCGTTTCCAAAACCGATACAATTTAAAACAACAAGTAAGATAAAAGAATTTTTCAAAAAAGTGTTTAAGGCTTGACCGATTGGTCAAGCCTTTTGCGTTAGAATAAAGTTGTAAGCCAATAAATCAGTCCATACACCACGCTGGCCACTGTGCCATACACAATCACCGGGCCTGCGATTTTGAACATATTTGCACCTACACCGAGAACAAATCCCTCTGCTTGTGGTCAAGTAGGACCCATTAGCTTACAGACAAAACAACCTTACCTACATTCTGTCCTTTATATAAAATATCGTGGGCTTCTTCGGCTTGTTCAATGGGTAACACTTTATAAATTGTAGGTTTAACTTCTC
>JAZNLE010000031.1:0-9835 GCA_045578885.1 Acutalibacteraceae bacterium
GTTTTTTTGCAAAACTTTGCCTTTTAAACAATTTTTTGCAATTTTTATTGAATATTGACTAGCTTTTTGGTATAATTAATTGAATATATTTTCGAAAGGTAAGATACTTATGGCAAAGGTTTATCTTTTAGCGCATACCCCCTCTCCCGAACATACTGTGGCTTCTGCGGCAAAGCTGTGCTACAGCAGTTCTACTATTTCAGGTCTTCGCGAAAACTTAACTGACGAAAGCGCCGCAAAATTTGTCGAAATGCTTTCCGAAATCGGTCACGAAAGCCCTATTGAACATGCTTCTTTCACCTTTGGTATTGAGGGTGTTTCGCGCGCACTTTTAGCGCAGATAACCCGTCACAGAATGGCATCATTCTCGGTTAAAAGTCAGCGTTATGTCCGCGAGGGCGCTTTCGAATATGTTACTCCTCCCGAAATCGAGGCTGTACCCGAAGCCAAAGAAATCTATGACGAAATTATGGCAGAAGACCAGAAAAAATATGACCGTCTTACCGAAATTTTAAAAGAAAAACATATAAAGACCTTTTTAAACGAAGGCAAGGACGAAAAAACCGCCAACCGAATGGCAGAAAAGAAAGCCATTGAAGACGCGCGTTTTGTTCTTCCCAACGCTTGCGAGACACAGATGATTATGACAATGAACGCTCGCTCGCTTATGAACTTCTTTAAGCACCGCTGTTGTAACCGCGCGCAATGGGAAATCAAGGATGTTGCTGACCAGATGCTCGCTCTTGTCTTAAAAGTCGCTCCCGAGCTTTTCAAAAGCGCAGGCCCTGCCTGTGTAAGAGGCGCTTGCAGTGAGGGTAAAATGACCTGTGGCAAAGCAAAAGAAATCAGAGAATTTTATGAAGGACTTAAAAATAATGGGTAAACTTATTGTTATAGAAGGGCTTGACGGAAGCGGAAAATCAACCCAGCTTGAACTCTTGCCCGAAAACCTTTCAAAACGCGGTATCGACTGTAAAACAGTTTCATTCCCCGATTATGAGAACCCCTCAAGCACACTTGTTAAAATGTACTTAAAGGGTGACTTCGGCAAAAAGCCAGACGATGTAAACGCCTTTGCGGCTTCAACCTTTTACTGTGTTGACCGCTATGCTTCCTTTAAAGCTAATTGGGGTGAATTTTATAACGGCGGCGGCACAGTCGTTGCAGGAAGATACACTACTTCTAATGCTGTTCACCAGTGTTCAAAATTGCCCGAAAGCGAATGGGAAAGCTTCCTCGAATGGCTTTACGATTTCGAATATAACAAGGTTTCTATCCCTAAACCCGACAAGGTGATTTTCCTTGATATGCCGATTGAAGTTTCGCAAAAGCTTCTCTTGGGCAGATATAAGGGTGATGAAAGCAAAAAAGACATTCATGAAAGCGATACCGAATATCTCGCGCGTTGCCGAAAAGCCGCTTTGTTTACTGCAAAATATTCGGGTTGGGAGATTATCCCCTGTGCCGAAAACGGCGAGGCTCGAAGCATTGAAGATATTGCAAACGATGTTTTAAATGCTTGTTTATCAATTTATTAAGGTGAAATTATGGTATATTTATTTTTAGCTAATGGCTTCGAAGAAAGCGAAGCATTAGTTCCGCTTGACATACTGAGAAGAGCAAAAATCGAGGTTAAAACTGTCGGTATCGGCGGTAATATTGTGACAGGCAGTCACTGTATCACGGTTACAACCGATACAGTAAACAAGAATTTACCGCTCGATAATCTTGACGGCATAATCTTACCAGGCGGTCTTCCGGGCGCTACCAATCTTGAAGCTGACAAAACAGTTCAAGGCGCTATTGACTACTGCGCGGAAAAAGGCTTGCTTATATCCGCTATTTGCGCCGCTCCCCAAATACTCGGTCACAAAAACCTTTTAAACGGCAAAAACGCTGTTTGCTTCCCAGGTTTTGAAAAGGAACTTACTGGCTCTAAAATATGCGACCAAAAGGTTGTACGCGACGGCAATATCATTACCGCTTGGGGCGCAGGCGCGGCGTTTGAGTTTGGCTTTGAAATTTTGGCATATCTTACCGATAAGACAACTGCCGAAAATATGCGCAAAGCGATGAAGTACTAAATATTGGAGTTTTAAAATGAGCGAAACACAAAAAAACAATCTTCCCGAAGACGATTTTATAATCGGCAAAGGCTTCGAGGTTGAAGAAATAAAAATAGAACAAAAGCCTAAAAAACGCGCAAAAAAACCAAAGCACACCTTGAAATCTACGCTTTGGATAATAATGATTTTCATTATTTCGATAGCTTTAGCACTTTCAATAATTTTTGTCGGCGCGGACTATATGGGTATAGGCTTCGGCAGAGGCGCAGAGGTTAGTATCGAGATTCCGCAAGGCAGTTCAACCGCCAGAATTGCCGATATTTTAGAAAACAGCGGAGCTGTAAAGGTGCCTATTGCTTTCAGGCTTTATGCAAAGATTAAAGGCTGTGAAAATCAGTTCAAATACGGCGTTTATAACTTTAACACCGAGGCAGGCTATGACAGTATTGCTAATATGCTCATAACCGAGGGTGCTAAAGCGCAAAGCGTTAAAGTCACTATCCCCGAGGGTACTGGCATTAACGATTTTGTTAAAAATGTAAACGGCGAAAAGGTAACCGTCCCCGGTATCGCGACCTTGCTTGAAAAGGCAGGAGTCTGCACAAAAAGTGACTTCCTTAACGCTTTGGACGAGGTTGAACTCGAGGGCAAACTGCTTTCCAATTCCGACCCAGACCGCACATACCACGCGCTTGAGGGATATCTCTTCCCCGAAACCTACGATTTTTATAACTACGATTCAAAAGAATGCGCTCTTTTGGCAGTTAAGAAAATGATTGCCGAAACCGAAAAGCGCATTACCGACGATATGTATAAAAAAGCCAGTGATATGGGCTACAATATGAACCAGATACTCACAATGGCTTCGATTATACAGATGGAATCGGGCAAGGACACCGCTTCTCTTCCTAAGGTTGCAGGGGTTTTCTATAACCGCCTTGACGACAACGATATGGGTACTCTCG
This sequence comes from Acutalibacteraceae bacterium, assembly GCA_045578885.1. Taxonomy (GTDB): domain Bacteria; phylum Bacillota; class Clostridia; order Oscillospirales; family Acutalibacteraceae; genus UBA737. The sequence continues at coordinate 3,032 of JAZNLE010000031.1, forward strand.
GCTCTTCCCCGACCTGTTACTACGGCGAATCCTTTAAGCGTGACGACGGAAGATACAATACCTACAATGTAAAAGGCTTGCCCCCAGGACCGCTTTGCTCGCCAGGTATCGACGCTATCAAAGCCACTTTGAACCCCGAACCGAGTGACTACTACTATTTTGTAACCGATGCCGACGGAAAATTCTATTTCCACAAAACCTTGGACGAGCAGAATGTTACTATAAATAAACTAAAACAGGATAAAAAATGGATTTATGAGTACTTTGACTAATAAAATTCCCGAGCTTTTATGCCCTGCGGGTGATTTAACTCGCCTTAAAGCCGCTGTTGACTACGGCGCTGATGCTGTGTATCTTGCAGGCGAAGAATTCGGTATGCGCACCGCTGCTACCAACTTTGGTATTGAAGACTTAAAAGAGGGCGTAAAATACGCTCACGATAGCGGCGTTAAGGTTCACCTTGCATGTAATACTATTCCCCACAATGAAGAACTACCCCGCTTGCCTGCCTTTTTAGAGCAGGTGAACGACATCGGTGTTGATGCGGTAATTTCTGCCGACTTAGGCACTATAGGTCTTGTTAAAAAATATGCCCCCAATACTGAACTTCACATTTCGGTGCAATCGGGTATATGCAACTACGAAACCGCCAACGCTTTTTATAACCTCGGCGCAAAGCGTGTTGTTTTGGCGAGGGAACTTTCATTAAATGAAATTGCTGAAATCAGAGCCAAGACACCGAAAAAACTCGAAATTGAAGCGTTTACCCACGGCGCTATGTGTGTTTCCTTTTCGGCAAGATGTCTGCTTTCGAGCTATATGACAGGCAGAGATGCCAACCGCGGCGACTGTGCACAGCCTTGCCGTTGGAGTTATTCGCTGATGGAAGAAAAGCGCCCTGGACAGTATTTCGACATCACCGAAACCGACAAGGGCACATATATTCTCAATGCCAACGATTTGTGTATGGCAGAGTATCTCGACAAAATGCGCGACGCAGGTATCGACAGCCTTAAAATCGAGGGCAGAGCCAAATCACATTACTATGTCGCGGTTACAACAAACGCTTATCGAGGCGCTTTGGATAGCCTTAAAAACGCCGAAGGCAAATGGAAATGTCCCTCTTGGGTTATGGAAGAGCTTAATAAAATCAGCCACCGCAACTACTCACAAGGCTTCTTCTTCGGAAGACCCGAAAACGCACAGACCTATGCCAATGCAGGATATGTCCGCGATTATTCGGTTGCCGCTATTGTCGACGGCTACGAGGACGGCAAAATTATTGCCACCCTTAAAAATAAATTTCTAAAAGGACAGGAATTTGACTGCTTAGAACCGAAAGCGAAACCTTTTATCGTCAAAGCCGATGTGGTTTATGACGAAAAGGACAACGAAATCGACTCTGCACCGCATCCTATGATGACGGTCAAAATTCCCTATCCCCACCCTGTAAAAAAAGGCTCACTTCTCAGAATGAAAGCCGATTAAAATTACACCTCTTGCCAATAATAAGCAAGAGGTGTTTTTTATGGAAGATAAACAGTTTTGGCATATTTTTTCAAAGCGAAGTCTTGTATGTTTTATTGTGATTATAGCGTTACTTTTCAGCTGTATTTTGCGTACCTCAAAAATTGCGACCTCAAATTACAGCGAGGTTCAAAAACAATTTGCAAGCTTCAAAATCACAATTGGAAATCCGAGAGGTACAATTTTCGACCGTAATAAATACCCCCTGACCAATAACCAAAAAAAGATTATCGCTTGTGTTTCCCCAACACCGAGAGCCATTACGGCAATAAGTCAGGTTTTAAAGGGCGAAGCGCTCGAAAATGTTTTAGAAACGCTCAAAAGCGGCAAGCCTACCGCCTGCGAAGTGCCAAAAAAAATCGATTGTGACGGAATTGTCTGTACAGAAATTTACACAACCTCCCCCACAATCCCCGCCATCCATACTGTTGGCTACACAAACGGCGAACATAAAGGAATAAGCGGACTCGAGAAGGCTTATGACAACATTTTATATAATTCCCAAGATATCGTCGTAAGATTTGCCTGTGACGGCAAGGGCAGAGCTTTATCGGGTGTCGCGCCCGAGATTTTGGGCGAAACTTCCCCCTATAATAACGCGGTTGTGACGACGATTGATATAAATATCCAAAACATTGCCGAAAAGGAAGCCGAAAATTTAGGACAAGGCGCTATTATAATTGCCGATGCCAAAACTTCCAAAATTCGCGCGATTTCAAGTTTTCCCACCTTTAATACCGACAATATATCACAGCTTTTAGAAGAAAAAACTTCTCCCCTTTTCAACCGCGCTTTAGCAGCTTTCAATGTCGGCTCAGTTTTCAAGCCCTGCGTCGCGGCGGCGGGTATTGAAAACAATCAATCATTTTTTACCTACAATTGCACAGGCAGTTTTGAAATTATCGACCGTGTTTTCAGATGCCACGAACACCAAGGCCATGGCTTTACCGATTTATCTCACGCGATTGCAAATTCCTGCAACACCTATTTTTACAACTTTGGCTTAAAGGTCGGTAAAAGCGCGATTTTAAACCTTGCTTCCAATTTAAATCTCGGCAAATCGTTACAGCTTTGTAGCGGTATTTCCACCGCAAAAGGCAGCCTGCCCGACAGCCAAAAGCTTGATAACATCGCACATTTAGCCAATTTCAGCATCGGTCAGGGGGATTTCACCGCAAGCCCCGTTTCCCTCTTGCCCCTCTACTGCGCGATTTCAAACAGCGGACAGTATTATCTGCCGAGTATCGTAGAAAGCACAATAAAAAACGGCAAGGAAGAAAAATATGATATCGGCAGTCCTACCAAGGTTTTTTCGAGTAATACTGCCGAAGACTTAAAAACCGCTCTATCCCTTGTAATAAGCGAGGGTACGGGAACTCTTGCAAAACCCGAAAATACAACCGCCGCAGGCAAAACTGCCACCGCACAAACGGGAAAATATGAAAACGGACAAGAAATCAACAGCAGTTGGTTCTGCGGATTTTTCCCGCTCGAAGCCCCCGAATATGTTGTCATTATCTTTTGTGAAGATAACAAAAAGCAGATAAAATCCTGCGCGGAAATTTTTTCAAATATAGCGGATGAAATAATGAATATAAAATAACAGTCATAGTGAGGGATACCTATCCTCTAAATTACTGCTATTTTATAATAAAACAAGGCTTATTTCGGTTGACAAACAGCGTTAATAAGTATATAATAAACTTGTATGTTTAAGAATTATCAAAGGATGTTTTTTATGAAATGGACTTCACTTAACGACCTTAGAGAAAGCTATCTTGCCTTTTTTGAATCAAAGGACCATTTAAGGCTCGGGAGTTTCTCTCTCGTTCCCAATAACGACAAATCATTGTTGCTTATAAACTCAGGCATGGCGCCGATGAAAAAATACTTCACAGGCGAAGTAACCCCTCCGAGTGTTCGCGTTACCACCTGTCAAAAATGCATCAGAACTCCCGACCTTGAGCGTGTTGGTATCACCGCCCGCCACGGCACATTTTTTGAAATGCTCGGCAACTTCTCTTTCGGCGACTACTTCAAGAAAGAGGCCATCACTTGGGCTTGGGAATTTTTGACAAAGACTCTCGAAATACCTGCTGAACTTCTTTGGCCGTCAGTTTACGAAGAAGATGACGAGGCGTATGATTTTTGGCGCGATGTTATAGGTGTACCTGAAGAACGCATTGTTAGAATGGGCAAAGAGGATAACTTCTGGGAACATGGCACAGGTCCCTGCGGTCCTTGTAGTGAAATTTACTTCGACCGCGGTGAAAAATACGGCTGTGGCTCGCCCGACTGCAAACCAGGTTGCGACTGCGACAGATATATGGAAATCTGGAACAATGTATTTTCACAATTTAACAATATGGGTGACGGTACTTATACCGAGCTTGAACATAAGAACATTGATACTGGTATGGGACTTGAGCGTTTGGCTTGCATCATGCAAGATGTTGACAATATGTTCGAGGTTGACACCATTCGCAATATTTTAGATAATGTCTGCCGTATTTCAGGAAAAGAATATGGCAAAGACAACAATACCGATATTTCTATCCGCGCTATCACCGACCACGCAAGAGCGGCAACCTTTATGATAAGCGACGGCATTATCCCCTCCAACGAAGGCAGAGGCTATGTTCTTCGCCGTATTATCCGCCGTGCTGTACGCCACGGAAAGTTAATCGGCATAAACCGTCCTTTCTTTATGGAGCTTTGCGATACTGTAATTAATGAAAACAAAGCAGGATACCCCGAACTTGTTGAGAAACAGCAGTTAATCGCAAAGGTTATCAACAACGAAGAGGCTTCCTTCAATAAAACAGTTGACCAAGGTCTTTCAATGCTTGAAGAACTTACTAAAGAAGGCAAAACCTTCTCGGGCGAAGATGCTTTCAAACTTTATGACACCTACGGTTTCCCGATTGACCTTACAAAAGATATCTTGAAAGAAAAAGGTATCGAACTTGACGAAAAACGCTTTAAAGAGCTTATGGAAGAGCAAAAGCAAAAGGCTCGTAACGCTCGCAAGTCTGCCGACGGCGAAAGCTGGAAGAGTGACGGAATTACTTTCGATAACATTCCCGAAAGCGTATTTGTAGGATATAGCGAAAACACAATTGATACCGAAGTTCTTGATATTGTAGTAGAAAATGAACATACTGACAGCGTTTTCGAAAATCAAAAGGCTGTTATCGTACTTAAAGAAACTCCTTTCTACGCTGAAAGCGGCGGTCAGGTTGGCGACAGCGGTGTTATTAAAACCGCAAACGGCGAATTTGAAGTTCGCGACACAACCAAAACTTCTGGTGGTATTATCACCCATTTTGGTACTCTTAAAAACGGCGTTATCTCGGTCGGTGACAAAGTATCTGCTGAAATTGATGTTAACCGCCGTAACGCTATAAGAAGAAACCACACAGCCGCTCACCTTTTACAAGCAGGTCTTCGCGCAGTACTCGGCAATCATGTTGAGCAGGCAGGTCAGCTTGTAAATGAAAAGGCTGTTCGCTTCGACTTTACACATTTCTCTGCTTTGACAAGCGATGAATTAAAAGCTGTTGAAGACTATGTAAATGGCGCTATTTTGAATGCTATTGCGGTTGAAAACACCGAAATGCCGATTGACGAGGCTAAAAAACTCGGCGCTATGGCTTTATTTGGCGAAAAGTACGGCGATGTTGTCCGCGTTGTAAACGCTAAGGGAGTATCGGTTGAGCTTTGCGGCGGTACCCATGTTGACAACACCGCAAAACTCGGTCTTTTCCACATCAATTCCGAATCGAGCGTTGCCGCAGGTGTTCGTCGTATTGAAGCGGTTACAGGCGCTAATGTTCTCTCGGTTATTGAAAATTATATTAAACTTGCTACCGATACAGCAGATGCTTTAAAGGTTGCAAATATTAACGATATTTCAAAACGCGCTATTCAGGTTATGGGCGAACTCAAGGAAACCCAAAAGAACCTCGAAAAAGCCGAGGCACAGCTTGCTAACGCTAAGATGGGTAGTATTCTTGACGGTGCTACAATTGTAAACGGTATCCGCGTTATTGCAAAAGAGCTAAAGGGCGCTGATGCTAACGAACTTCGTAAAATGTCTGACATTGTTAAGGCTGATAATGCTGATGCTATAGCAGTTTTCGCAGGTGTAAACGGTGAAAAGCTGACCTTCTGTGCGGCCTGCGGTAAGGATGCTATCGCCAAAGGTGCTCACGCAGGTAATCTTGTACGCGAAATTGCAAAGCTCACAGGCGGTAACGGTGGTGGTAAGCCCGACAGTGCAATGGCAGGCGGTAAGGATATTTCTAAGCTCGAAACCGCACTTGCAAGTGTTGTATCAATTGTTGAAAGTCAGATTAAATAAGGTGATAATATGAACGATTGCTTATTCTGTAAAATTATAAAGGGTGAAATTCCGAGTACAAAAATCTATGAAAATAAATTCGTTTATGCTTTCGCGGATATTGAACCTCAAGCCCCGTTCCACGCGATTATTGTTCCAAAAGAGCATATTGCTTCGGCTGACGAAATCACAGCCGACAACAGCCATTATATCGCAAAGATTTTCGAGGCTGTGGCAGAGATTGCAAAACTCGAAAACCTCGAAAACGGCTACCGCGTTGTAAACAACTGCGGAAAAGACGGCGGTCAGACCGTCGGTCATATCCACTTCCATCTATTAGCACGCAGAAATTTAGCTTGGCCTCCAGGCTGATTTTGAAGGGAGTTATTTATGAAAAAAGATATTACATTAGTTGTTATGGCGGCAGGTATGGGCAGTCGTTTCGGTGGTCTTAAGCAGATTGAACCCGTAGGCAGAAACGGTGAAGCTATACTCGACTTCTCGGTTTATGATGCTATCGAGGCAGGCTTTACAAAAGTTGTTTTCGTTATAAAGCATGCTATCGAAAAAGATTTTAAAGAATTTGTCGGCAAGCGTATTGAAAATAAAATTAAGGTAGAATATGTATTTCAGGAAACCGATATTTTGCCCGAGGGATTTACTTGCCCTGCTGACCGCGAAAAGCCTTGGGGTACAGCCCATGCCATTCTCTGCTGTAAGGATGTTGTAAAAGAACCCTTTGCGGTAGTCAACGCTGATGACTTCTACGGCAGAAGCGCATTTGGTCAGATTGCCGACTATCTTCGCACCGAAGATAAAAACTACTGTATGGTAGGCTTCCGCCTTGTAAACACCCTTACAGAAAACGGTCATGTTTCGCGCGGTGTGTGTGAAATTGACAACCAAAGTTGCTTGACATCAGTTACCGAGCGTAC